>JBILSG010000031.1:0-13715 GCA_044372235.1 Chitinophagaceae bacterium | reverse complement strand
TGGATGGTTAAGATGACAGTGAATGACCTGGCACAGGTTGAAAATCTGATGGATGCAGCCGCTTACAAGTCATTGATAGGCGCATAATCAATGTATAAATTACTGACAAATAAATGGACGGCAGTCACCTGGACTGTCGTCATTTTTTTATTACTGGGATTAAACAACGAACATGTACCGGAAGTAGGCATGTTTAAATTCAAATTCCGGGATAAAATATATCACTGCATCGTTTTTGCAGTATATGCATTCCTGTGGTTTGGATTTGGATACCAGAATACGACGATAATCCTGAAAAAACTTTTTATGAGAGTTTTTATCACCGGATTGATTTTTGGAATCGGCATGGAGTTTTTTCAGGAAGCTTTTACAAACAGGCAGTTTTCTTGGTGGGATGGTTTTGCGGATATGATTGGCCTTTTGCTTGGACTAGTTTTAGCAAAAAAAAGCCCCTATGGAAATAGGGGCCGTAACCAAAACTAACTGCTTATGAGAAAAAAAATTGTTTCTGATGATTAGATGCAGGTTGATCTAGTTTTCCATCACCATTTCTGTTAATTATTTGTAAATGGCTCAACGTAATCACTGTTTCAAATCCTTACACAATATATAGACGAAAAAAGTACCCTGAAAATTGTTAAAGGGCCTATAAATCAATAAACTATTTTTTTACAGCATTATGGGCACTCTAAGAACTACTGGGTAAGCTTACTGGCATTTTCAGCAAATTGCAGGGCATCAATTAACTCACTGATACCGCCGTTTAGTACTTCCTGCAAATTGTATAATGTCATCCCGATGCGATGATCTGTAACACGACCCTGCGGGAAATTATATGTCCTGATTTTGGCAGACCTGTCTCCTGTTGAAACAAGGCTCTTCCTGTGCCTCGAAATTTCATCTTCCTGCTTTCTCACCTGTTCCTCATACAATCGGGTACGTAACATCTGCATGGCTTTTTCCCTGTTGCCAAGCTGCGTGCGCTCTGTCTGACAGATTACAACGGTTCCTGTGGGCAGATGGGTAAGCATGACCTTTGTTTCAACCTTGTTTACATTCTGACCTCCTGCACCACCACTTCGGGATGTTTCCATTTTTACATCACTTTCCCGGATTTCCACGTCAACTTCTTCAGCCTCAGGCATAACCGCAACAGTAGCAGCACTTGTATGCACCCTGCCACTAGCTTCTGTTTCAGGCACACGCTGAACCCTGTGAACGCCACTCTCAAACTTCATAGTACCGTAAACCTCATCACCACTTACTTCAAGCTGCACTTCCTTATATCCGCCCATTGTGCCTTCGTTTTCAGACAGGAGGGCCGTTTTCCAACCTTTGGTTTCACAATACCTGATGTACATACGCAACAGGTCGCCTGCAAACAGGGAAGCCTCATCTCCACCTGTACCCGCCCGGATTTCCAGGATGGCATTTTTATCATCCTGCGGGTCTTTGGGTATCAGCATATTCCTGATCTGCTTTTCAAGAACTACCTGCTGTTCCTCCAGACCTTCTGCTTCAGCCTTTGCCAGTTCCCGCAATTCATCGTCATCACCCATCAAAGCCTCCCTGTTGAATTCTATGTCAGACAACAGGGTTTTATAAGATTGGTAAACATTTACAATTTTTTCAAGACTTCTATACTCCTTGGAAAGCTGACTGAATCTTTTATTGTCACCAACTACTTCAGGATTGGTTAACGCAACACCGATATCATCGAATTTTGCCTTGATGGCTTCCAGTTTATCAAGCATATTATAATCCCGGCATTGATCCGGCCTTTTTTGTTAATTTAGTGTGCAAAGTTACTTTATTTTAGAGCATGAATTACCGCAAATTAAAGGCAGACAGGATCTTTGACGGGTATAACCTCTTCGACGCTCACCATACCCTTATCCTGGACGAATCAGGAAAAGTTGTGGATCTCACAATGGATGCCGATGCAGGCAGCGATGCAGAAACTTACAAGGGGTTACTCTCTCCGGGCTTTATCAATGCCCATTGCCACCTGGAGTTGAGCCACCTCAAAGATGTGATTCCCGTGCATACCGGACTCATCCCTTTTCTGATGCAGGTTGTTGGCAAAAGAAACTTTCCTATGGAGTTCATTCTTGAAAGAATAGCCGAGGCAGAGCAGGAAATGTATGCCGGAGGGATAGTTGCAGTTGGAGATATCGGCAACACCGATAACACCCTTGCTACTAAAAAAAAGAGCACCATTCGCTGGAATAATTTTGTTGAAATTCTGGGTATTGATGATTTGAAATCAGGCGAGTACCTGGAGCAATATGGAAAGGTTTTACAGGCTTTCGATTCAGCTGCCCCTGAATTGAGTCCCGGACATTTTAAATCAGCCCTGGTACCTCATGCCCCTTATACAATAAGCCCTGATACCTTTCGAAAAATTAACGATGCCACTGCAGGCAGGGTTATTTCAGTCCATAATCAGGAAACCCCTGCTGAAGATGAATTATACAGAACCGGGACGGGTGATTTTCTGCAATTTATCAGGTTGTTTGGATTTCAGTCTTCGCCACTGCCGGTAACAGGACGCTCTGCATTGCGCTCCTGGCTTCCGTTCTTCAACCTGCAACAACGGTTACTCCTTGTTCACAATACATTTATACCGGATGAAGACATACATTTTGCCATAGATTATGCCAGACAAAATCTAAGTGGATTGCATTTCTGTCTCTGTGTCAATGCCAATTTATACATAGAAAACAGCCTGCCCCCTGTAAAAAAACTCATGGATGCGGGTGCGCATATTGTTTTGGGAACCGACAGCTACAGCAGTAATCACCAGCTCAGCATTGCTGCAGAAATCAAATCAATACGTCAGCATTTTCCAACGGTCCCACTCGAAACTATTCTGCAATGGGCCACCCTGAATGGTGCATCAGCACTGGGCAGGAGTGATGAACTGGGAAGTTTTGAAAAAGGAAAACTCCCGGGCGTAGTACTACTTGATGAGGATCTTAAACCAAGGCGGCTTGCATGATCAATCAGCCCAAATTGTCCTCAGCACCGGCAATGATTTGAGGCTACCAAATGGCTGCACATGCAAGGCATAAAAATCCGAAAGCCTGTCGATTAGTTCATTGCGTATTTGTCTGTTCAGGTGAAACTGTTCAAGCTCTGTAATCTGCATCACCCTGAGCATACCAGCAACCAGCTTACTGGCTGGTTTTTCAAGATACAAATTATGAATAGGGACATTGTCAACAAACTGACCTTCATGCAAATCAAGTAAAGAGCATGTATCATTGAAATTATCCATCAACCTGAATCCGAAAAAATGGGAAAGGTGAAGCATAAAAAACAAAGGGATATTGGCCGTTTGTATGGGTGTTGCATCATTTAATCCGGACATGACATCTTCAAGGAAATAAAAAAGTTCAGGATGAGGGTCCGGTTGTTTCAAACATTTCTGCAGCAATTCAACGATGAAAAGCAACACTGCATTACGCGACATATTTTCATCCAGATTAAGTCCGTGGAACACAAGTCTGCAATCTTTAATCCGCTGCAGCGTTGCCCTTTCGTGGTGATAAACCACCATATCCAGCAGGTTTCCCGGCTGAAGATGGCCAATGGTTATTGACGCAGATTTTTTCACAGACCTTACGCCGTTTACCATATAAGACTGAACGCCGAATAACTCTGTAAAAACGGTGACAATCAACGAAGTTTCACCATACTTTACAGTGCGCATTACGAGCCCTTTCGTTTGATGTAACAACGGTTTTGATTTTATTTGATGAAGACAATTTTACCGGCAAGCTGCATTTGATTGAGCTCATCCGCTACATAAACAAGATAAACACCGCTGTTTGCTCTTTGCCCCTGGAGGTTCTTGCCATTCCATACTGCCTGTCCGCCCAGCGAACGTGTTTCATGAACAAGTTTTCCAGTCAGTTCTGTAATTTTCACCCAGGCCTTGTCTGGCAGATCCCTGAATGCGATTGTTCCAGTATAACCAGGTGCCACAGGATTGGGGAAGATGAAGGGTTTTCTTTTTTCCAAAGCCGGAGCAGTTGCGGTACTTCGAAATGAAGAGATACCACCTCGGGTCAGAAAGAATACTTCGCCGGTCTGATCATGAATGGCAATCGAAAAAACTTCGTTATCCAGCAATTTACTGTTAGAGCTGGTAAATCGGTGTATTGTTTTTTGTCCGTCTGCACTCAAAAGCCATACCCCGTTCTTAGTGGCGATCCATTTCCTGTCTGCCTGATCCACCTGAATATCACTTACGTATTCTTCTGCCAACAATAGGCCTGCGAAATTATCCTGTTTTACGATGGGTAAGGTGGCTTCACATAAACCTGCACTAAAAATATCCTCCCCGCATTGAATGATAGCAACTCCCCTGTCTGTTCCTACCCAGATGAATCCATTTTTATCTGCTGCAACGGAAAGTACATTTGATGAGGGCAGGTTACCATTGCCCCTTCCCTGTCTGAAAAGCCGCCACCTGTCATCAGCCGACTGGTCAGGCGTTCCCCCATCATCAAAGCTGATCAGTCCACCCCCGCCCTGAACAACAATCCACTTCTTGTTATCTATATCAATGGTTATTGCCCCCGGGTCAGGTTTTTGCGCGAGTGGGATACTGAACTTCTTCCAGCTTCCATCCTGTTTCCGCAGCAACAAGGGTTGGGAAGTACCTGGATTGGAAACCCAGAGCTGGTTATCCAGGTCAAATGCCATACCTGCGACCCTGAAGTCAGCCGGACTATTCAGTGAAGGCGCAATCGGAGAACCATACTTGAGTAAGGAAATTTTACCATCAGCTGATATCTGAGCCAATCCCCCACCAAAGGAACCAGCTAAAATATTACTGTTTACCTTATCTGAGAGGGCATGCATGATATCGGGCAAGCTATCCATTCCCCTGATGGTCTTGCTGTTCAGGTTCTTCCAGGAATCATTTTCAAAAACATCAATACCCGAATAATTTTTCTCAGGCACACCCGCTGCAGATACAAAACCTGAGGGGGCGATAATTTTAGCTGCACTGAAAGATACCCGCCCCTTAGGAATACCTGCCGGGGCATCAGGGATAATCTGCTGACCAACACTACCGGTAACCTGAATGAGGCCATTGCTGCTGTCCCCAACCCAATAGATGTTACCGGTTAATGTGCATGCTGTTGGAAACACAAACAGATCAGATTCGATTTTTTGAGGAGGTAGCTGCAGCGCCGAAAAATGAAGGAGGCTGCCCCTGTTAAGCTGTGAGGTTCCCACAAACAAATCCTTCCCCGAAGCCTGGATGAAAGTAACAGGCTTGGTAGGAATATAGCCCAGTGACCAGCTGTTATTTTTCATGGCAAACAGCGTATCCCCGCGCATCGCTATTAAATTTTTATCCCAGCTCACAACAGCATGGGGAGGATGAACTGCCCCCATGATGGTCACAGGCACCCAATTCCGGAAATCAGCCATCTGATTATCATTCAGCGGGCATTTCACCAATCCTTGTGACGTGGCAGCATACATTTCATTTTCATATATAGCAACCTGATAAACCTGTACATCCCTGCCATCAGCCGAAGGTCTGTATGTTGCTTTAATCAGCCGCCTTTCTGTATCCAGTACAACTATACCCAGGTCAGCAGAGAGGTATGCTGTCTTTCCATCCCAAAGCACATGATTGATACCTTTAGGAGAACTGGTTCTGCTAATTAGGATATCCGGGATGTTGATTATCTGGTCACCATCAACCAGATCGATATTACTGTTTTCATACACCACCAGTTGCTGGGTGTTGAGCGGAGAGCCTGACATTTTCCTGATTTTCACTTCAGCAAGTCCGCTACTCTTAGACATGCGGGAAAACTCCCTGGTTGCAGGATCATAGCCAAACAATCCGAATGCCGTTCCCACTTCCACCCTTTCGCCATTGTTAACAACAGCCAGAACCTTCCGGAGCGGCAGGTGATCCCGCCAGTTTCCAAGAGCTGGTAATCCCTGCCCCGACAGGAAAATGAAAGATAACAGGAAGAATCCCAAACCCAACCAATGCTTCATGGGATAAAATTAGCACATTCAAAGCTCACTATATATCTGAAAAAGATACGCTTGGGCAACTTAAAATCCTTTCCTTTGTAAAAAAAAGTAATTATGTGGCAGGCACTCGGTAAAGCCGTCTTGAAATACCGCAAAGTATTTATAACCATTATGGTGCTGCTGACAGCATTCCTCGGCTATCATGCCAGCAAAGTACAGATGAGTTATGACTTTTCCAGAGCCATTCCAACAGACCACCCCAAATACCTGGCATACCTGGATTTCAAGAAAACTTTTGGCGAGGATGGGAATCTGCTGACAATAGGATTTACAACAGATTCATTTTTTACCACAGAAAAGTTTTCAAAGCTACAGGCATTCCAAAAACAACTCAAGGAAATCAATGGCGTTGAGGATATTCTGAGTATTCCTGGTGCTGTAACCCTTAAAAAAAATGACAGCAGTGGCAAGCTGGATGCTCTAAAAATATTTGATGAGCATAGCACCAACCAGGCAGTCCTCGATAGCCAGAAAAATATTTTCCTCTCTCTACCCTTTTACCGGGGTCTCCTATATAACAGAGAAACCAATGCTTTCCTTATTGGAGTAAGAATTAACAGTACCATTCTTGGAACAAAAGCCAGGGAAAAAACCATTGGAGCCATAGAAGAAGCCTCCGAGGCATTCAGGGCTTCTACTGGATACGACATACACCTGAGCGGATTACCTTTAATCAGGACCAACGTGGCCGTCCGCATTGCGAAAGAAATGCAGTTCTTCCTGCTAGGTTCAATATTGCTGTCTGCACTTATTCTCTATATTTTCTTCCGGTCATTCAGCAATACCCTGTTATCGCTAACTGTTGTAATCATTGGCGTTGTATACAGTCTTGCCACCATTCAGATGCTGGGATACAAGATCACTTTATTAACTGCACTCATCCCTCCACTTATTGTAGTGATAGGCATTCCCAATTGCATTTATTTTTTGAACAAATACCACACTGCTTTCCTGAAACTGGGTGATAAAAAGCAGGCAATAGTTGAGATGACAGGCAAAATGGGTATTGTCACTTTATTCTGCAATATCAGCGCAGCATTGGGTTTTGCAGTTTTCGCGCTTACAAAAAGCATTATTCTAAAGGAGTTTGGCATTGTGGCCGGTATCAATATCATGGCATTGTTTTTTGTTTCTTTTATCCTGATTCCAATAGCCTTGTATTATATGGCGGCCCCCAGGGAAAAACACACCCGATACCTCGAAAACAAATGGCTCCTTGGACTTCTTACCCGCATTGAACGCTGGGTTTTTACACACAAACGCCTTGTTTACCTGTGTACTGCACTGGCACTGGGGATTAGCATTGTGGGAATATTGCAGTTGAAAACACAGGCTTTTATTGTGGATGATTTACCCAAGGGAGATAAGATATTTGCTGACCTGAAATATTTTGAAGCCAACTTCAAAGGGGTACTGCCTCTTGAGATACTTGTGGACACCCGCAAAAAAAATGGGATTGCAGGCTCCCGTGCACTTCCTGTTTATGAAAAAATAGCAGCATTTGGAGAACAGGTTGCACTGCATCCGGAGTTGACCAGACCATTATCCCTGGCAGAGGGCTTAAAGTTTGCCAGACAAGGGTTTTATGACGGTGATAGCAACAATTACGCGGTGCCCAATGCATTTGATGGTGCTTTTATTGCAGATTACCTCAAACCATCAAAAGAAAAACAAGCCGATCAGGGATCACTCCAGAAACTGATGTCTTCGTTCATAGACAGTAACCGCCAGGTAACCAGGATCAGCGTAAGCATGGCAGATATAGGCAGTTTAAGAATGCCAGGGCTACTTGATACCCTGGAAGCTGAAGCAGCAAATTATTTTGACACTAGCCGATATGCTGTTACGATGACTGGATCAAGTATCACATTTCTGGAAGGTAGTAGATTCATCATCAAAGGGTTGAAAGAAAGTATCCTCTGGGCTTTTTTGTTTATTTCCCTTTGTATGCTTTATCTGTTCAGCTCCTTCAGGATCCTGATTTGCTCGCTGATACCAAACCTTATTCCCCTGGTTATGACAGCAGGACTTATGGGATGGATGGGTATTGCCATCAAACCCTCCACAGTACTGGTTTTTAGTGTAGCCCTGGGGATAGCCATCGACATCACCATCAGGTTTCTGGTTAACTACAAACAGGAATTACCCCATCAAGATGGAAGGATTCACGATACTGTTGTACAGACTATCCGTGATACCGGCATAAGCATCATCTACACCTCACTGGTACTAATAGCAGGCTTCGTCATATTTGTATTCAGTGGCTTTGGCAGCACACAGGCACTCGGTTGGTTAACTTCCTTTACATTGCTCGTAGCCACCCTGACTAACCTGATTTTACTACCCGTATTGCTTTTGTGGATGGGAAAAAAGAAAATGTAAAAAAATATCAGTTCTGGGATTTTAGTACATTATAAACAATATAAATAATTTATTTGATTTTATCAAATAAATCTATGTACTTATTGAATACAGGAGACCTTTTTCGCGTTTTATCAAAATAAATTGTTATCAACTGATTTTTTAAAGTTTTTTCAACAAAAACCTTGTTTTGGTTGTCATGTTTTACATTCGCATAATGTTAACAAAATCTTAAACCAAACAAAAAGACATGAGAAAGATCTTGCTTTTGTTGTGCGGCATGCTGTTCATGGCTGGACAGCTGACTGCACAAACCCGGACTGTTTCCGGAAAGGTCTCTGATGCCACTGGAACACCGGTAGCCAATGCTTCCGTGATTGTTAAGGGCACAAGAACCGGTACTACCACCAATGCCAGTGGTAACTTCAGCTTCAGCGTACCCACTGGATCAAAGGCCTTAGTTATTTCTGCCGTAGGTTTAGCTCCCATGGAGTATCAAATACCGGCTAATGGTACAATCAATGCCACACTGCAGCAGGACGACAGAAAGATGGAAGAGGTAATCATTACCGGTTACCAAACCAGGAGAAAAAAAGACGAAGCAGGTGCCATTTCAACTATCAGGGGAAAAGAAATCGAAAACCTCCCGGTACCGTCTCTTGATAAAGCATTGCAAGGGCGAGCTGCAGGTGTTTTGGTGCAATCCAACAATGGTATTCCTGGTGGTGGCATCAACGTCCGCATCCGGGGAACAGGATCATTTCTAGCAGGAACCCAACCATTGTATGTAGTGGATGGTGTTCAGCTGAATACAAGGAATGATGCCAACTACACAGAATCAAATCCATTGGCGTTCCTAAACCCCAATGACATTGAGTCCGTTGACATCCTTAAAGATGCTGCATCAGCAGCCATTTATGGTGCCCAAGCATCCAACGGTGTTGTAATTGTAACCACTAAAAAGGGTAGGGCAGGAAAAACCAAATTCCAGTTTAACACCTATGTTGGACAATCCACTCCCCTCAAGAAGTTGGACGTTCTTAATTCCCAGGAGCTTTTCCAGCTGCGGGCAGAAGCATGGGGTTTTACCAACAGCTTACCTGCAAATGATCTCACGATTAGAAGAACAGTGTTGAATGAATTCAGGGTGCCTATCACGAATATCACTACAGACAAGGCTGCTGAGGATGCCATTGCTGCATTGCAGACTTATGATTGGCAGGACGCGGCTTTCAAAACTGGTTCAATCCAGAATTATGAATTCAGTGCTGCAGGCGGTAACGATAGAACTACTTTCAGGATTTCATCTTCCTACAACCTGCAGGAAGCTGTAATCTCCAAAGCGAATTTCAAAAGAGGAACTGTAAAACTTGACCTCACAAACAAGGCAACTGATAAACTGACCTTCAATACATCAATTAACGCGAGCACATTCGACCAGAATGTACCTTTCGCTGTTGGTGGTAGCTTTTTAGGAAGCCCTGCATTTGCTTCTGCAACCATCTATCCGTTCAATCCAATTTACAATCCGGATGGAACTTTTTTTGGTGTGCCTCCGCAGAATGTGGCAGGCCTTTTGAACCAGAACGTCATTGCAGTTAATGAGTTTAACAAAGGTTTCAACAGAACCAATCAGCTGGTAGGCAATTTCAGTGCAGACTATAAAATCAAACCTTGGTTGAACTATAGGTCATTCTTTGGACTTGATTACCGCCTTGTGCAGGGTACCAGGTTCACGGACCCCAGAACGCCAGACGGATTCAACAGAAAAGGTCTTGGACAGGCTGAAAGTGAGTGGAACACCAACATCATTTCCACACAAACCCTGAACTTCAATTTCAATATACAAGACAAGCATAAGATTGATGGTCTGGTTGGATACGAGTACAGAAAGGAAAATCAGGAAGGCATAGGTGCCACTGCTGAGGGCTTCCCAACTTACCAGTTTACAACCCTCAATACTGCTGCAACACCTCTTTCTGCGACAGAATTTTTCACAGGTTACAGAAGACAGTCTGCTTTCACTAACTTAAACTACAACTTCGATGGAAAGTATATCCTGAGTGGTATCATGCGTTACGACGGTTCATCCAGGTTTGGTGAAAACTACAGATATGGTCTTTTCCCTTCCATCAGGGCAGCATGGAATATTGATGAAGAAAACTTCCTGAAGAATAGCGATTTTGTCAATAGTCTTCGTTTCAGGGCATCTTATGGCATTACAGGTAATGACCAGATTGGAAACTTTGACGGACTTGGTTTGTATGGTGCAGCGTCTCCCTACAATAGCTCTCCAGGTATTACATTCAGCCAACTTGCCAACCCTGAACTGAGGTGGGAGAAAAACAAAACTACTAACCTCGGATTGGACTTTGCTTTTGCAAACAACCGCATTTTCGGTTCGGTAGAAGCTTACGACAAAATAACCGCTGAGTTGTTGCTTTCACAGCCTGTTCAGTTCAGCACCGGTTTTTCAAGCATCACCCGAAATGTTGGAGAAATTCAGAATAGGGGAATTGAATTGACCCTTGGCTACCAGCCTGTGAAGTCTCTTTCACCTGGAGGTTTAAATTGGACAAGTACTTTTGTTTTCACATACAACCAGAATAGAGTCAAAAAACTTTATGGAGGCCTTCAGGAGCTTCCTGGTTCACCAAGTACACGTGTAGGCAGGGAGCTTGGATCTGTGTTCACTCAAAAGTATGCAGGTGTCAATGCAGCTACAGGAAGGCCTATGTGGTATGATTCTTTAGGCAATATTACGTACCAACCGCAGGCCAAAGACCGAGTTTATCTTGGTAATGGATCCCAACCAGATTTCTGGGGCGGATGGACCAATAACTTTACTTACAAGGGCTTTACACTGGATATCTTCTTCCAATATGAATATGGCAAGATGGATGCAGACGGACAAGTTGGGTTCATGATTGAAAACATTGCTCGCTTGAATTCACTTCAGGATATTTATGAAAACAGGTGGACAGCACCAGGGCAAGTCACTTGGTATCCGAGGATGAATGTGAATGGTGCTGAATCAAAAGGATCCAGTGCGCTTTCAGGCAGTCGCCAGTTCTTCAACGCCGATTACATCCGTCTCAAGAACATAACATTGTCTTATGACGTGAATCCAGAAGTAACCAGAAGATTGAAAATCAATCAGGCTCGTTTCTATTTACAGGGAACAAATCTCTGGACATATTCCGATTGGTTCAGTTATGACATCGAATTCGTAGGAAACTCCACCGGTATCATTCCCCAAACAAGGAACTTTACTGCTGGTATTCAAATCGGTTTCTAAACAAATAATATGATGAAAATGAAAAATATACTTTTCAAAACCGGGATGCTTGCAATGCTGGTGGCTGCTTTCGCCTCTTGCCGTGACGCATTGATCATTGAGCCCCGTCAATCTATCGATGCCAATACAGCACTGACTTCCAAAGATGGTATCAATGCAGCAGTGGTATCTGTTTACTCCAGGTTAAAAAGTGCGCGGATGTATGGCCGTGACCTGATAGCGATTCCTGAGGCATTATCAGACAATGGCTTTGCTACCAATAAATCAGGTCGTCTGCAACCTGAGGCTAATAATGTATACAGAGCCCACTTCACTGATGCCCTTTGGTCTACAGGCTATAATGGTATCAATCAGGCTAACCTCATCCTGGAGGCTGTTCCATCAGTAAACGCCCCCGGTATAACAGCTGCAGACAAGGCTTCCTGGACTGCACAGATGCAATTTTTACGTGCACTTTATTATTTTGACATGATTAAGGTATACTCCTACATACCGGGTGCAGTTGTTGCAGCCCAGGACAAAGGAGGTATTCCGGTGATCACAAAAGGAATAAGCAGTTCTACTGCTGCGCTTGAGCTACTCCCTTCAAGAGCCCCTATTGCTGATGCATATAAGTTAATTATCAGTGACCTGTTGGCTGCTGAAGCTGCTTTGTCATTCCCTGGCTTAGGTGTAAATTTTGCCAATAAAGCTGCAGCTCAGGCGATGCTTTCACGGGTTTACCTGTACATGAAAGATTATGCCAATGCAAAAAGATGGGCTGATGCCTGTATCACATTGGCTGGAAGCAGGCTTTCCAGTGCAGGAACATATGTTGCACAATGGAGAGGTTCTACACATAACGAAAGTCTTTTTCAGCTTGTTTATGCAACTAATGGTGAGAATGTTGGCGTAAATGAATCACTTCAGACATCTTTCTCCACACTCACAGCTCCTGGTAATTCAACCGTAACAGGTGGTTTCGGTGACCTTGTACCAACTCTTAGCCTGATGAATGAACTTGGCATTACACTGAATGGTGGCAATACCACTGCCAATTTCAGCCTTTCTGTAACAGGTTTGACAAGAGGTTCTGACGTAAGGGCATTGCTCTATGAATCCGGAACAACTGGTCGCGGTGCATCAAAAGTTGAGTGTACGAAATACATTGGTAAAAATGGTTTCATCAATCTCGACAACGTACCAGTAGTAAGGATTGCGGAAGTGTATCTGAACAGGGCTGAAGCGATGTCTACACCAGGATCACCGGTATTCAATGAAACTGCAGCACTGGCTGATCTGAATACCCTTGCCTCAAACAGGGGATTGACTGCCTTCACCCTTACTGGCTCAGCACTTTATGAAGAAGTATTGAAACAAAGGAGGCTTGAACTCGCCTTTGAAGGACATCGTTTCTTTGACTTGAAACGTCTTGGAAGAGATCTTGTTAAAGCCCCTCATTACAATACCGTAGCCTTCACCGATATCAGAATTCTTGCCCCTCTCCCACAAAGGGAAATTGATGGAAACAAGAGTATGGTACAAAACGCTGGATACTAAAATCAAGAAACATGAAAAGATTACAATCATTTATCATAGGAATAATAGCCATTGCTTTGCTTGATGGCTGTATCAAGAATGAGCTGACGGTATTCACTGCTAGCGTTGTTGAGTTCGATGCTGCATCTTGGAATGCAAATGGTGCTGGGCTTACCTATCCGATTTTAACCAGAATTCCAGGTTACGGAAGGGTTGCCAATACATCAGATGCCTTGCTTACAAGAACAAATACTGGAATCAAAAAATTCAGGATCAACCTCGTTGGTCAACAACTGACAACTGATACAGACGTATTTGTAGTACTGGGTTCAGGCACAACAGCCCAGGTTGACAGGCATTTCAGAATAAAAACACCTGTCAGAATACCCGCAAAATCAAGCTTCGGAGAACTGGAAGTAGAAATTCTGAACCCTGGCACAGCGTCAACCACACCTGTTGACCT
>JBILSG010000030.1:0-13735 GCA_044372235.1 Chitinophagaceae bacterium | reverse complement strand
GAAGAGTAATTAAATATTTTTTGCTTTTGAATTAGGGATTCCTCATTCGAAATTTTGACCAGTGAATCAAGAATCTTATTGTTGAATTCATAAGTTATTGAATCTATTCTGGTGATTGGACCGGTGTATACACTATAATTGGTGGTTGTTCTGATTTGATCTTTATACTTTTTTATTGTTGTATCATAGCTTACAAAACTTCTTCTATACCCTATGCTTGCCATTAAGTATTGCATATTAAGCACAGATTGTTTAACCGGACCAGTTTTAAATGGATAGGGGTTTGACATTACCGGAACTGGAATAATCCAAGGAAATGATGGCCATGGAATCTTTGAAGCTTTTCTTATTTGTACACTGTCTTCAATCTGTTCATTTAACCTTACTGTTAACTCCTTAATTTCTTTTTTTGATAACTTTCCTGTGATTTTTATATTATTTTCGAAGATAAATGCAGAATTTACAGGCGCTTTTCTTACAATAGTACATGATGCCAGCAATACCATCAGCATGATGAAATTTATAGGACTTTTAAATGTATTGAAGTCAACTGTCACCAGATAATTAAATTTTTAAAGTATATGCTCCCAAAATCAGAAGTCAAATATATTCAAAGTTTATCCCAAAAAAAATTCAGGGATGAGGAGGGTGTATTTGTATTGGAAGGGGTTAAAATGGCAGATGAAATAATATCCTCATATAGTCACCTGATAAGGGCTGTTTACGCTATAGAAAAATGGATTGTTAAAAATCGGGGGAAGCTAACAAATAATATATCTGTATATGAGGTTCAGGAATTTGAACTTCAGAAAATCACAGGTTTGTCTGTTGCCAATGAAGTTCTTGTTGTATTACATAAACCAGCTTCAGGCATTTTTATCCCGGATGACAATCCCATTGTTGTTGCACTTGATCAGATTCAGGATCCGGGTAATCTGGGAACAATAATCAGGACCTGCGACTGGTTTGGTGTAAATCAACTTATTTGTTCTCCGGATTCTGTAGACGTGTATAATCCAAAAGTAGTTCAATCCGCAATGGGTAGTTTATTACGGGTAAGTATTAATTATATCCAAATTGAGCAATTTATAAAAGATAATAGCATGTATACTCCATGCGTTGCCGTACTTGATGGTGAACCTTATGACAAATTTTTATTTCCAGAGAAAACTTTATTGATTATAGGAAACGAATCAAGGGGTGTTTCGCTTTCTTTGCGCAAAATTGCAGGTAAGGCTATCACCATACCAAGAATAGGAAAAGCAGAATCACTCAATGCTGCTGTAGCTGCTGCAATTATATTATCAAAAATGATAGGTTAGTTACCTGAATTGTAACGTTTTTACAGGGCTGATTTTTTTTACAATAAATGAAGGAATAATCAATACCAGCATGGAAACACAAAATGTGCCTGTGACAACAAGAAAAATTTGAAACAAATCAATGGAAACAGGCGCGGTACTTACATAGTAGGCCTCTTCATTGAGCCGGATAAATTTTAGTTTTTGTTGTAAAAAGCAAATTCCTAAACCAATAAAGCTGCCAAGTAAAATACCAATACCTGAAATCCAGGATCCATAAAGAATAAAAACATCCTGAATAGTTCGATTACGGGCTCCCAAGGATTTGAGAACTGCTATCATCGATGTTCTTTCCAATAATAAAATAATCAGGCAGGTAATCAAATTGATAAACGCAACTATGCTCATCACCACAATAAGTATAACTTTATTTGTATCCTGTAAATTGAGCCAGTCAAAAATTTCAGGTGATAATTCTTCCAGTGTTACAGCATTTAGTCCGGGTGGCAGTAAACTGAACAAGAGTGCTCCGTCTTCAGTCATTGTCTTTTCATCTTTCAGGTCAATTTCATAGCCACCAATCTGATCATTGCCCCAGCCATTCATTTTTTGAATAAGCGATAATGGTCCTAACGCATATATTTTATCATATACATCAATTCCAGTATTGAAAATACCACTAATGGTTATTTTTCTCGTTTTGGGTTGTTCTCCGTTATCCAGAATAAAGTAAATAAGTAATTTATCTCCAACCCCAATACCAAGTTCGTTTGCTGTAAATTTTGATATGGCTACTTCAATTTCAGTGTTTTCTTCTGAAACGTTGGGCCACTTTCCGGCAATCAGAAATTGATTCAGTTTTGCGAATGGATAATCTGCATCAACTCCTTTTAACAAAACACCCTCAATTGTTCCATTTGCATTTAAGATAGCTGAGCGGGTTGCAAAACTTGTAACAGATTGTATATTGTTACCTGACCTGATTAGATTTGTTATGTCGGCTGTAGCCTTTATAGGGGTTTCTTCGGCAATGGCTACTTTAACGGGTTCATAATGCTGAACCCTAATATGCCCCCAGAAGTTAAAGATTTTTGCAGCTACCACTTCCTGAAAACCATTAATAAATGAAAGTGATATAATCATTGCCGCCACACTGATAGTTGTTGCTGCAATGGAAATACGCATGATAAACCTTGAAAAAGCACCAGTTGGGGCAAATATTAATTTACTGACTATTCTAAGTGGAAGTTTCAATTCGACTGTTCTTGTAACATAAAATTACTAATCAATTATTGATTAATTTCGAAATAAAATACCCGGATGCCTGCAAGAATAATTTTATTGACCATTATTTTATCAATAACGATTTCCGCATTCGCGCAAAGATTACCGGATATAACCTATAACTCAGCTATCAAA
Source organism: Chitinophagaceae bacterium (assembly GCA_044372235.1). GTDB lineage: Bacteria > Bacteroidota > Bacteroidia > Chitinophagales > Chitinophagaceae > Pollutibacter. The sequence continues at coordinate 11,015 of JBILSG010000030.1, read as the reverse complement.
TCAATCAAATTTTCTAAATACGGAGATCAGCTCGCTTACCCGATAATCAGACTAAACTCAGCTGATCAACTTGAATTACATTTTGATGATTTAGATGGGGGAGTGAGGAATTACTATTATACTTTTGTTTTATGCAATGCAGACTGGACGCCAGCGCAATTGAGTCAGTTTGATTACCTGAAAGGTTATTCACAGGTAAGAATTTCAACTTATAGAAATTCTTCAATCGCACTGAAAAAATATACCCATTACCAGGCAACACTTCCTGACAGGAATGCTAATCCAATTAAATCCGGAAATTATTTGCTCAAAGTTTTTTTGAATGGCGATACTTCAAAATTGTCATTTACCAGAAGATTTTTAGTTGTTGATGAAAAAATGAGCCTCAGTACCCAACTTTTGTTACCTTCTAATCAACAATATTTTCAGACGCATCACAGGTTACAAATTATGCTGGATACAAGAAATCTTGGCATTCAATATCCGCAGCAACAAATCAAAATCAATGTTCTGCAGAATTACAGATGGGATAATTTGCTTAAAATTGGAACACCAACTTTTATGAAGCAAGATATGCTGCAGTACAGTAACGAGAATGAAATGATTATGCCTGCAGGTAAAGAGTTTCGGTGGCTTAACCTGAGAAGTTTCAGACTCCTGGGAGACAGAATTAAAAGACAGGAAAATTCTGATTCAGCATTTATCTTATATGTAAAGGAAGATCAGCCGAGGCTGCCTCGACAGTATTTCTATTACCGAGACCTGAATGGGATGTATATGCTGGAAACTACTGAGCAGATTAATCCATTCTGGAATGCAGATTATGCAAAAATTAATTTCAGCTTCAGGCCGCCAAACGGACAACCATACAGTAATGCTGATTTGATTATTATGGGTGAAATAACAAATTATGGAAAAGATCCTGATGCTTTGATGCAATTCAATCCAGATAAGGGTTGTTACGAAGGAAGCCTGCTACTGAAGCAGGGTTACTATGATTATCAATACGTGTTGAGAACAATTCAAAATGGAAAACTAATTTACCAGAGTACATTCACTGAACAGGACACATGGGAAACAGAAAATAACTACCTGGTATTGGTGTATTTCAGATCACTTGGAGGTAGATACGATGAACTGATTGGAATAAGGCAATTCAATAGTCAATTCAATAAAGAATTCAGATGAAATTACTATATTTGCATTGGCAGGTCTTACACGACCAGCTCCTGCTGAAATCCCCCAGGACCGGAAGGTAGCAAGGGTAGGTGGTTGAGCGGTGCGATGTAATCAACCTGCCATTTTTTTTGTTTAAAATTCAACTGGATTCATATACAGATTTTTTAAATTGCATTAACAACAGACTCTATATGAAATTTTTTATTGATACTGCCAACCTTGCTCATATAAAAGAAGCTGCTGATTTGGGTATTCTTGATGGGGTTACTACCAACCCTTCATTGATGGCAAAAGAAGGTATAAAAGGTAATGCAAACATTTTGCAGCATTACGCTGATATTTGTGCGCTTGTGGATGGTGATGTTAGTGCAGAAGTACTTTCAACAGATTATACCTCCATGATCGAAGAAGGAAAGGCTCTGGCAGCCATTCATCCCAATATTGTTGTAAAGGTGCCTATGATTAAGGATGGCATCAAAGCAATAAAATGGTTTACTGATAACGGGATCAGGACAAATTGTACATTGGTATTTTCTGCAGGTCAGGCTATTCTTGCTGCAAAGGCAGGTGCCGCTTATGTTTCTCCTTTCATTGGTCGTATTGATGACAGTAACTGGGATGGTATCGACCTTATCTCACAGATTGCACATATTTTTCAGGTTCAGGGATTCGCAACTGAAATTTTGGCCGCTTCAATCAGAAACCCATTGCATATCGTACGTTCAGCAGAAGCAGGTGCACATATTTGTACTTGTCCTTTGTTGTCTATACTTGGACTCCTTAAGCACCCGCTTACAGATCTGGGACTTGCACAGTTTTTGGAAGATGCTAAGAAGATGTGATTATACAATTTGATTCAAGTATATAGTTCCTTTACCTAAGCGCACAACTAGTTTAGAGATTCCACCAATAATTGAATTTCAATACCAGAGCCCTGTTTTTTACATTAAATGGTGCAGGATAATAGTTGTCTGTGTAAACTATAAACAGATCGGATGCTGGCTTGTAACGCCACTGTAACCTTGTATTCAGGTTAATATTTTGCTGTTGGTTATTGTACTGAATGAATGTAGTAAAGAAGAGTGTATTTGTAAACGTTACGTCAATTCTTGGACCAACAAGCCAAAATGTTGTTTTGTTCCAGGGTTGAGGGAGGTTTATGTGATTATAACTGGCACTTAGGGTTGCGCTTACGAATGGTTGAAACCGATAACCAAGATCCACACTGATGAAGGTTCTTGTACCATTTTGATAATACCCGCCAAATCTTGTTGAAAAACCGTATGTCAGCAATTGTTGAGGTTTTGAGGTAAACTGATTACCAATCGCGTTCCATTGGTGCTTTGTACCTCTTGCTAAAGTGTCTTTATTGAAGTTTGTAGGATCAAACGGTTGAAGCAGTTTGATGTAATCATTGGAAACCCACTGGGTGAAAGTTGATTGATTTCTCAATGCCAGTGTGTAGGCCAAGAATGTTGTATTCTCTGTAAAATTGAATGACCTGTCAAAAAAATTGAAGGATTCTATTTTGACAGAGTGGCTTGCTATTTTTGGATTTTTAACAAAGAAAAATCTTGCAATACCAGGGGTTAATTTAAAGTAATCTTTACGTGGCACGTATCCAACATCAGCCGTATATTGCTTGCCAACGTATTCCTGTTGCCAGGAAGCAAGCCACTTTTTACTGCTGTATTGTAAATTCGCAGCATGAACCCAATCCTCTTTACTTTTTGAGTTAGATAAAGATCGGAGTAAAAATGCTTTGCCCGTCCAAAGATTATTTGCCGAAGCCAGATTGTATTCTATACCGATATTGCGGTTGAATGGATTCAAGAGATAACTGGGATCTTTTTCATCCCTGGACAGAATCTGATTTCTGTTGACGAAGATGAGGCCCAGATTTGAACGGCTGAAAACCCTTCTTTGTAATGCAAATACAGTATAATTCTGTACAGGAGTTTTGGTATCGGTTACCCTGTCTGTTTGCATATTCATGAACCCCATCCGCCAGTCTTTATTTAATTTACCACTTAGCCTGGCACCAAACTGAATAGGGGCATTCAATCCTATTCTTCTTGAAAAGAATGGGCGAATGGTATTATATCCAAAATTATTAAACTGATCTCCGTTTTCAATAAAAAATTGTCTCCTTTCCGGGAAGAAAAGCTCAAACCTGTCAAGGTTTGTCACCTGCCGGTCCACCTCCACCTGCGAAAAATCCGGATTAACAGTTAAGTCTAGGTTTAAGGAAGATGTTACCGCAACTTTTGCATCAATCCCAATTTGTCTTTTATAACTTGTCGGTTTATTTGCTTCATGGTTCTTACTGCCACCTCCAAGAAGATAAGGAATAACTGAAATATTGGTTCCTGCCTCGGGTGGGGGTTCATCCCAGATTAATTGACCTGTATAGGCAAGGGATGCCGTCGGAAACTGACGTGGAACAGGCGCCCAGCTCGACTTTTCAGCTTTTGTAATATCTAACCTACTGAATTGAATTCCCCAGGTTGTGATACCGTTTTTATACCTTATGGTTTTAAATGGAATTGATGCTTCCCATATCCATTTTTCGTCATCATAAGATACGGCTGATGACCATTTATTATCCCAGTTTAGGTCAGCCTTCCCACCATCATACAATAAACCATCCCATTGTGCGCCTGCCGCGTTGGATCCAAACGTAAATCCGTTCGTTTGGTCGTTGAAAGGATCCATGAAAAGTAAAAAGTTGTCGTTTTTGCCGAAGCTGAAATCCCTTTTCAAGGACTCTACCATATAAGGCTGGTTTTTGGACTTGTAACATACAGCTAAGATGTACAGATGATCTTTGTCGTAAGCCATTTTTACATCTGTTCTCACCATTGCTTTGCTGGTATCCATAGGCAGTACCATATGGAAATCACTCGCAACTTCACAAGATGACCATGCTTGCTCCTCCTGTCCGTCAACCTTTACTGATCCATTCAGCTTTTTGATGTTGTATTTGAATTCTGTATTCTTTCTTTGCCCAAATGTAAAAAGGGTTAAAAAAGAAAATGAAATTATGCTGATTACAATGGATATCCTCAATGTAGATATATTATTCGGGATTAAGCAACCGCTTGTTTAACCAAATCTGCAGCTTCACTCAGTAATATGGCACTTTGAACCTGTAGGCCGCTTTCATCAATCAGTTTTTTCGCCTCAACAGCATTGGTGCCCTGAAGCCTTACAATGATTGGTATATTGATGTTGCCAAGGTTTTTATATGCTTCAATAACACCAGATGCAACCCTATCACAACGCACAATACCACCAAAAATATTGATGAGGATTGCCTTCACGTTCGGATCCTGCATGATGATTTTAAATCCAGCCTCAACTGTCTGTGCATTGGCAGTTCCCCCTACATCCAGAAAGTTTGCAGGCTCACCACCACTTAACTTGATCATATCCATGGTTGCCATGGCAAGGCCTGCACCATTTACCATGCATCCAACATTACCATCCAGCTTTACAAAATTAAGATTGAATTTTCCAGCTTCAACTTCAGTGGGGTCTTCCTCTGATAGGTCCCTCATTGCTGCAAGATCAGCATGTCTTCCCAATGAATTCTCGTCAATGCCCATTTTGCAGTCAACTGCAATGATTTTATCATCAGAAGCTTTAAAGAGCGGATTGATTTCAAGCATAGAACAGTCGAGTCCTACATATGCGTTGTAAAGATTGGTAACAAATTTTACCATATTCTTGAAAGCATCACCACTTAATCCTAGGTTAAAAGCTATTTTACGGGCCTGAAAACCCTGTAATCCCCCTGAAGGGTGAACACTTTCACGGAATATTTTTTCAGGAGTGTCATGTGCAACATCCTCAATGTTCATTCCTCCTTCAGTACTGTACATGATAACATTCTGTCCAGTTGCCCTGTCTAACAAAATGGATAAATAAAACTCTTTTCTTTCAGATGGTCCATCATAATACATGTCTTGTGCAACCAATATTTTACTAACCAGTTTACCGGCTGGACCTGTCTGTATGGTAACAAGTGTGCCACCAAGTATTTTTTCAGCAAATTCCTGAATGTCTTCAAGACTTTTACCCACTTTTACACCATTGATACCTGTTTCTTTAACTTGTCCTTTACCTCTTCCTCCGGCATGAATTTGTGCCTTTACAACCGCAAATTTACTTCCGCTTCTCTCTTTGATTTGTTCATATGCCACTACGGCTTCTGCAACTGTGCTGCATGCAAAACCTTCCTGAACCGGTACATTATACTTCTTCAGTAATTCCTTGGCTTGATATTCGTGGAGATTCATGTATAAGTGAGTTTTTGCAAATATAATGCAGGCAAAGCATTTTTCCGTTTCATTTAGGTGATAAAAAAAGGGCAAATCAATGGATTTGCCCTTGCGATTTGAAAAAATATCAAATTATTTACCCTGGTTCTCAGGTCGAAGGCTTCTGACTGTTTTACCTGCCTGCCACATTTCACTGTCTCTGAGTTCTTTCAGTTCAACTTCAAGTTTTTCACGGTAGTCTGGTTGTGAATTACTATCAATGCTGCGTTGACTTTCTTTGCCTGTTGCAACACTGTCATACAGATCGTTGAATACAGGAAGTGTAGCATCTCTAAACTTCTTCCACCAGTCAAGTGCACCACGCTGTGCAGTTGTTGAGCAATTGGCATACATCCAGTCCATACCATTCTCAGCAACAAGCGGCATAAGTGACTGTGTTAACTCCTCAACGGTTTCATTGAAGGCTTCGGAAGGGGTGTGTCCTCTTTCACGTAAAACCTGGTACTGAGCAGCAAAAATACCCTGAATTGCGCCCATCAGTGTGCCACGCTCACCGGTAAGGTCACTGAAAACTTCTTTTTTGAAATTGGTTTCAAAAAGGTAACCACTTCCAATTGCAATACCTAAAGCAACAACACGTTCGTGAGCCCTTCCGGTTGCATCCTGGAAAATGGCATAGCTGGAATTCAATCCCCTGCCCTGAAGGAACATCCTTCTGAGTGAAGTGCCTGATCCCTTTGGTGCTACAAGGAATACATCTACATCAGCAGGTGGGATGATTCCGGTTTGCTCATTGTAGGTTATGCCAAAGCCATGAGAGAAGTACAATGCCTTGCCTGGAGTAAGGTGCTTTTTAACTGTAGGCCATAATGCAATCTGAGCGGCATCGCTGAGCAGGTAGCAAATGATGGTACCTTTTTCAAGAGCTTCTTCAATTTCAAATAAAGTCTCTCCGGGGACAAATCCATCTGCTATGGCTTTGTCCCAAGTTTTTGAATTTTTACGTTGACCCACTATGACATTTACACCATTTTCCTTCTGGTTCAATGCCTGACCTGGACCCTGAACACCGTAGCCAATAACAGCTACTACTTCATTTTTTAATACTTCCTGCGCTTTGGAGAGTGGGAATTCCTCCCTAGTAACTACATTCTCTTCAACCCCACCGAAATTTAACTTTGCCATAATCCTGTTGTTTTGTTGGTTTTGATTGTATATTAAATATTTAAACGATAGTAGAACTTGATTCTTCCTCAGATATGAAATCATCAGTCAGGGAAGTAAGTGGTTCAGCTTCTTCAAACTCCCTTAACTTTTCATGAAACCCCTTGCTGTCTTTGATAATCGCAACCCGAGCGCTTCTTACAAATTCAATCAATCCATATGGTGCGAGAACTTCAATTAATTTGTCTGTTTCTGCCCGCTGTCCGGTTGTCTCAAATATGGTGTAATCCCTGGTAATGGCTACCACCCTTGCACCATAGCTTCTGAGTAACCTTTCTACCTTGATTTCTTGGGCTACAATTTCTGTAGGAACTTTATATAATGCCAGTTCCTGCCAGATGATTTTATCGTTGGTATTGTAATAGGCTTTTAAAACATCAACCTGTTTTTCAATCTGTCTCACAATTTTCCTCACTGTTTCTTCAGTTTCTGTGATGACGATGTTAAACCGATGGATACTATCAATTTCTGAAGGTGATGTATTAAGGCTGTCAATATTGATTTTTCTTCTTGAAAACATGATGGCTATCCTGTTCAGTAAACCAACCTGGTTTTCTGTGTAGATTGTAAGTGTATATTCATTTTTCATTTGACTTATTTTAATCTTATTTCGCTTACGCCACATCCCTGAGGAACCATTGGGAAAACATTGTTCTCTTTACCAACAAAAACCTCCAGCAAATAGGCACCATTGTGGTTGAGCATTGTTGCCAGGGCATCTTGCAGTTCTTCCCTTTTAGAGATAGAGTTTCCTGCAATTCGGTAACCATTTGCAACTGCAACAAAATCCGGACTTTCTATATCCACAAAGGAATATCGCTTTTCATTAAATAGTTGTTGCCACTGTCTAACCATACCCAGAAATCTGTTGTTAAGAATCAGGATCTTAACATCAATATTATTTTGCATGATCGTACCCAGTTCCTGAATAGTCATCTGCACTCCTCCATCTCCAATAACTGCCACAACCTGCCTTTTTGGTGCACCATATTTGGCTCCAATGGCCGCAGGCAGCGCAAATCCCATAGTTCCCAATCCTCCTGAAGTAACGTTACTCTTGGAGCTATTAAATTTGGCATAGCGGCATGCAACCATCTGATGCTGTCCTACGTCAGTTACAATGATAGCATCACCATTGGTTAGTTGGTTTAACTGGTAGATTACTTCCCCCATGGTCATCACTTCGTCAGTGGGGTGTAATTCATTCTGGATCACAGCCTCTACCTCTTTTTCCATGCATGATGAAAACTTTGAAACCCAATCCTGGTGATTTCTTTTTTCAAGTAATGCGGTAATCAGCGGAAGTGATTCTTTGCAGTCGCCCCAAACAGGAACATCTGCTTTAACATTTTTATCAATTTCTGATGGGTCGATGTCGAGGTGGATTACTTTGGCCTGTTTTGCGTAACGATCCAACCGGCCTGTAACCCTGTCATCAAAACGCATACCTACAGCAATCAAAACATCACATTCATTGGTTAATACATTCGGTCCATAATTGCCATGCATACCGAGCATACCCACATTGAGTGGATGATCAGTTGGTAAAGCACTCAGTCCAAGTATGGTCCATGCTGCGGGAAGTTCAGCTTTCTCTATGAACTGTTTGAATTCCTGTTCTGCTTTTCCAAGAATAACACCCTGGCCAAAAATGACCAGTGGTCTTTCCGCTTTATTGATCATTTCAGCAGCTGCGCGGATATATTCTTTTCTGATAATGGGTTTGGGTCTGTAACTTCTGATGTGGTTACATTTTGTATAGCCTGAATATTCAAACTTTTGAATTTGAGCATTCTTTGTAATGTCTATCAACACCGGACCCGGCCTGCCACTTCCTGCGATGTAAAATGCTTTTGCCATAATTGCCGGAATCTCGTTGGCATCAGTAATCTGATAATTCCATTTGGTTACAGGTGTGGTGATGTTGATAACATCTGTTTCCTGGAATGCATCAGTTCCCAGGAGATGGGCAAAAACTTGTCCGGTTATACAAACCAGGGGTGTTGAGTCAATCATGGCATCTGCCAGGCCGGTTACGAGGTTGGTGGCACCCGGACCGCTGGTGGCAAAAACAACGCCTGTTTTACCAGATGTTCTGGCATATCCCTGTCCTGCATGAATGCCACCCTGCTCATGTCTCACGAGTATATGTTCCAGTTGATCCATGTAATCATAAAGCGCATCATATATGGGCATGATTGCTCCTCCTGGATAACCGAAAATAGTTTCAACATTTTCTGCGATCAAGGCTTTTAAAACTGCTTCACTGCCTGAAATTTCTGTTACGATTTCAGTGGTGACTGCCTTGTCTGTTGTAGTTTCTGTTTGCATAGAATTTAATTTATTTATCTGTTATACAACCTTCAGCCGCTGTAGTTACCTGTTTGGCATACTTATACAAAATTCCCTTGCTTACAGCCAAAGCAGGCTGAATCCAATTGTTTCTCCTGGCCTCTAGCACAGCATCATCCAATAATACATTGATTGTATTGTTGACTGCATCAATTTCTATCATATCATCATTCTCAACAAGCGCAAGTCCACCTCCGTCAAATGATTCTGGTGTAATATGTCCAACAACAAATCCATGAGTTCCGCCACTGAAGCGGCCATCTGTAATCAATGCAACATCCTTGCCAAGACCCGCACCTATGATGGCAGAAGTAGGTTTAAGCATTTCAGGCATTCCGGGAGCACCTTTTGGTCCAACGTACCTGATCACAACCACATCGCCTTTTTGAACCCTGCCGCTGCTGATTCCTGCAATCAATTCTTTTTCGCCGTTGAAAACCCTAGCTGGACCGGTAAATTTTTCTCCTTCTTTGCCACTGATTTTGGCAACACTGCCGCCTGTGGCAATGTTTCCGTACAAAATCTGAAGATGACCGGTTACTTTTATCGGATTTTCCAGTGGTTTGATAATTTGCTGGTTTTCAAATTCCAGATCGGGAATGTTTTCCAGATTTTCGGCTACTGTTTTACCTGTCACGGTGAGGCAATCTCCATGGAGAAGTCCTTTTTGAAGTAAATACTTCATGACAAGCGGAACACCACCAATATTGTGCAAATCTTCCATCAGGTATTTACCACTTGGTTTAAAATCAGCAATCACAGGGGTCTTATCGCTTGTGCGCTGAATATCATCCTGTATAAGTGTTATTCCAACACTGTGTGCCATGGCAATCATGTGCAATACAGCATTGGTGGAACCTCCCAGTGCAACAATGATGGTTAAAGCGTTTTCGAAAGCTTTTCTTGTCATGATATCAGAAGGTTTGATATCCCTTTCCAATAATAACCTGATAGCTTTTCCTGCCTCCCTACACTCATTTTTCTTCGATTCACTGAGTGCCGGATTGGAAGATGAATAGGGGAGACTCATACCGAGTGCTTCAATAGCTGAAGACATGGTATTGGCGGTATACATACCACCGCACGCACCTGCACCAGGACAGCTATTCATCACTATTCCTTTGAAGTCTGCCTCGTCAAGTTGTCCTGCTATTTTTTTACCCAGGGCCTCAAAAGCTGATACAATATTTAAATCCTCACCTTTATAATGTCCGGGCGCAATTGTGCCACCATATACCATGATTGAAGGCCTGTTTAGCCTACCCATAGCCATAATGGATCCCGGCATATTTTTATCGCATCCGGGAACTGTAATCAAACCATCATAGTATTGTGCACCGCAAACGGTTTCAATGGAATCAGCAATAACGTCGCGGCTAACCAATGAATACCTCATACCGTCCGTTCCGTTGGATATGCCATCGCTAACCCCTATAGTATTAAAAGTCAATCCTACAAGATTATTCTCCCAGATACTTTTCTTAATCAGGGCTGCCAGCTCATTCAGGTGCATGTTACAGGTATTGCCATCCCATCCCATACTGGCTACGCCAACTTGTGCTTTTGCCAGGTCTTCATCAGTTAGTCCGATGCCATAAAACATTGCCTGGGCTGCGGGTTGCGTCGGGTCCTGGGTTATGGTTTTACTGTACTTGTTTAATTCATTCATGATGTAGTTAGTTTATGGTTGGAGGTTCAATACTTCTTTTTTGCAGTTTTCATAGCTGATCATATCTGATCTTACCAGCGAAAGATAGGCCTTCCTGATTATTCCGGAAATACTTTGGTCAAATTGAATCGGAAAAAGTCCATTGTCGAGGCTTTCCCAGCCAATCACCTCTACACCGGTGCCACAAAAGAAGGCGGCGTCAGCTTCCTTCATTTCTGCATGTGTAATTTGTTTTTCAGTAACAGAAATCTGTAAATCCCTGCAGATTTCAAGTATAGTCTTTCTGGTGATGCCATTGAGAATATATC
>JBILSG010000242.1:0-4286 GCA_044372235.1 Chitinophagaceae bacterium | reverse complement strand
AAACCTTTTTGGCAGCCTTTTCAGCCATCAATTTTTTGGAATAGGAATCCACCTGACCAGATAATGTGACAACACCATCTTTGACTGAAACACCAATTTCATGTGCGCGCAGAAAGGGTTCCCATTTGAGTTCCGCCATTACATCTTGTTGGATTTGTGCATCTGTTTTCATGATTTGAATTTGTTTTTGTGGGTGAACAATTGACGTAAAATTCAAACAATGGAGATGCGTATGCAATGACTATCAGGGAAGGACGACTTGATTTTCATCAGCTAAAAAAAAGCTCCTGCTTTTATGGCAGGAGCTTTCAAATGTTGGGAATGATTGTTGTCAGTTCTTGATCACTTTCAAATTGCCATTGTTACCGCTGGGGTTGAACACGCGGATCATATAAACACCCTTTGACAGCCTTGAAAAATCAAGAGTTGTATTGGTATTGGCAGTTTGTTTGGAGAGCATGCGTTTACCGTTCATGTTGTACACCACCACTTCAGAACTGCCTTTGAAGCCGCTGAGGTTCAGGTTGAGTGTATTTTGAACGGGATTGGGATAGGCGACCATAGACCCTGCAGCCACTTCACAATTTGCAGCTGTTGATCCGGCATTGGCGGTTCCGGCAACCACATCCGCAAGTCTTGTTGCAGTTCCCAAAGCTACGCGGAGCGTATAGCAGGTAGTGGCATTGAATGTATTGGTATTCGTAGGATATACGCGCACATAATAGGTTCCGGGGGTCATGGTGCGGGTAATAGTCTCATTTCTCGTTCCTGTTTGAGCAGAAGTAACCAGCACAGTAGTACCATTGGTATTAATCAATCTTAGATTATAGTTGGCAGGAAGGGTAGTCAGGGTGATGGTAATCGTTCCGCCAGTGGTTATGGTGAACCGGTAGTGGTCCACATCACTGCCTACATTGATCAATCCGGTTACGTTGGTGTTGAACGGTATCACAGCAGAACCTGCAGTAGTGTTATTGGTTGCGTTATCCAATACACTGGCGCAGCTGGGTGCAGTAGTACTGAAATTGGCCTGCACAAAATTTCCAGTTCCGGCTGGGCAGGTTGCCTGTACCCTCCAGTTGTAGGCTGTTCCCTGAACAAGTCCGGTTAAGCTGGCAGTTGTACCTGCCTGTGCTGCAGTAAGGAGCGTCCAGGTTGCAGCTGCATTGGTCTTGTATTCCACCCTGTAGCTTGTGGCATTGGCTACGGCTGTCCAGCTGATGGCCGCGCTGGTATTGGTGATGGAACCGGTGGTCAGTCCGGTAGGATCACCGCAATTCACCAAAGTGGTGAAGTTGGCAGCTTGTACATAATTACCGGCTCCGGCAGCGCAGGTGGCGCGAACCCTCCAGTTGTAAACAGTAGCCGCAGTCAGTCCAGTAAGACTAGCACTTGTTCCAGCTTGGGCCGCACTGAGGACTGTCCAAGTGGCTGCTGTATTCAATTTGTATTCCACAGCATAGCTGATGGCATTCGGGACGGCCGTCCAGCTCAATGCTGCACTGCTGTTGGTGATGGAACCGGTGGTAAGACCGGTGGGGTCGCCGCAGAGTGGTGGGGTGGTGATGGAGAAATTGGTATTGCTGATGTCGAAGAAGATGTTGCCGATGGCTTCAATCTTGATCCTTGCTGTAGTGCTGAGTGTATTGGGAATCACTACAGCCTGGCTGCCATCATTGGGCGTGCTTTCCAAAAGCACAGTGGGGAAGGTTTGTCCGCCATCGGTACTCAATGAAATCTTCACATTGGCGCAGTTGATGGGTGCGAGGTTGGTGCTGTTGACCGTCCAGGTAACGGTTTGTGTAGAACCCCCTGCCCAGCTAACAGCAGTATTGGGTGCGGAAACACCAAACGGACCGGCAGTGCCGTTAACGGTTACCACCATATCGGCAAAGGATGTTTGTCCCACTTCAGGAACCGCAGAATTGTAAGGGGCATTATCCCAAACGGTGAGCCTGAAGTTCAAGGTACGGGCCACTGAGCTGAGGGCTTCGATGTTGGCGCCGGCATCACCGCCTGCAAGCGGACCGGTAACGGCTGCTCCTGCGAGGATGGTGGCTAGTCGAGGAAACAAACGGGTGGGTGAGGTGGTGGGTTTGAAGGATATCCAGTTGGGACCGGTGGTTTTGGTGGCACTGGCAACACTGGATGCACCAGTTGTCGTGGAGTTGTCATTCTGTTCCCAGCTATAGGTCAAAGCATCGCCATCCGCGTCTGTTGCACTGCCCGTCAAAGCGAAAGGCGTGCTTCTGGGGATGGTGTAGTTGGTGAGGGGTGCTACAACGGGTGCTGTATTGGTTCCGGCAATACTTGCAGTAGTACCGCAGGTTTTGGCCAGCAGGTTGTTTTGGATTTGCTGGATGGATGCCTGGTGGAACACATCAATGGAATGGGGGGCGACGTCTTGACCGGTGATACCAGCATATCCCATGATGGTGATGCCGGATCCAACTTCCTTGTTGACGCCTGTACCTTCCAAGCTGAAGGAGAAGGTATGGTTGGCACCCAGTTGGTGACCGATTTCATGGGCTACATAGTCGATGTCGAAGTTATCGCCTTGGGGAATACCGTCTGCAGGAGAAGTGATACCACTGCCTTTGCCATTGACTGTTCCGCTTTTGTTGACACAAATGCAACCGATACAGCCGGCATTGCCGCCACCACCGGTAGAACCGAACATGTGTCCGATATCATAGTTAGCCTCACCCACATTGGCAATCAGCGTATTTTCCAATTGCACATTCCAGTTGGCCAGTGTGGTATAGGGGTCAGTACCGGCATTGTAATAAATGACGTTGGTGGTAGTGGGAATCAGGTTTAAATGTAAGGCCAAATCTTTTTCGAAGATACCGTTGCAACGGGTGAGGGTATTGTTGAAGGCTGCAAGAACCAATCCTACCTGTGCAGCACTGGTGGCACCGAAATAGTTGGCATATTCACCATTACAGGATAGGGCAAGGCGATAGGTTTTCAGGTTGCCTCCGGAGCGAGCGATGCTGAATTGTTGGCCCACCTGCTGGTTAAGTGCGTTGGCTAGATTCCTGTCGGCTGTATTACAGGCCCAAGGCATTTGTCCGGCTTTGCGTTGTGCCTTGAAGACTGCATAAACGGGTTGGTCTGCTGCATAAGACTCGATGTATTCGTCTTCGCGGTTGTTGGCCCGCAACACCATGGATTGCATGCCTTGTGCAGAGATGCTCAGTTTTACAGTAGCGCTGGGGTCTGTGATGCCTTTTCCGGAAAAGGAACGGATATCTGGAAAACGATCCTGCAAGGCAGGTTCAAAATTGGATGCTTCCACGAGCTCAAAAGTTTCCAGTCCGCCATCTGCATTCGGTAGGGTGATGATGGTGGAGGCTTTTGTTCTTGCTGTGCCGGCAACAGACATCATTTCCTGGCGGAAAGGGGTCATGTTGAGGTCGAACAGTTTGTAATTGGCAGGGAAGGAAGCCCTTTGAGCAGCCCGATTGGCTGTGATCTGCACCACACCGGCATCGCGGCTTGTCCAGAAATTGTTCTGTTGGGCTGAGGCAAATTGCAGGGAGAGCGTGGCCAGCACGCCGAAGAGCATCTTTCTCATACTGTGTGTTTCAGGGGTGCAGCAGCACCCGTTTTCATTGATGGGGTGATGAAAAAATACCTGACTGTGGTAATTGACCACAGACAACAGTTTCAATAAGATAACAGGATTTATGGGAGGCAGAAGGTTATTGGCCTGCTAAGAGCAGTTTATAATAGGTAACCATCCGTTTCAGGTCTGTTACGCCAATCCGCTCATCGATCCCATGAAAACCTTTGGCGTTTTGGATGGGCGTGAAATTGAGTACAGCATCACTGAACCCTCTGAAGTACCTGGAATCGGTGGCTCCGACCACAAGATAGGGAGAAACCAGCACATTGGGTACTGTTTTGTGGATGATTGATGTCATTTGTTTGAAGGCCGGATGGCTGGAAGGAGTAGTAGTAGAGGGCTCCATCAGCGAAATGGTTTGCTTGCTCACGGTAACCCTTTCGTCATTCACTGCTTTTTTGACAAATGCAACTACGTCGTCACTGCTTTCACCCGGCAGTATCCGGCTGTTGAAGGTGGCTTTGGCCACTGTTGGGATAACATTGTCTTTGATCCCCGCTTTCACGATGGTCGGTACCAAGGTGGTATGGATCATGGCGTTTGTCTGGTTGTTTTGCTCCATTTGGCTCGCGATGGTTCCTTCAAAGAGCCAGCGGTTGGCCATAGCCATCCGGCCCATGAAAGAGGTGGAACCGATTGTGTTGCCGAGCATTTC
>JBILSG010000029.1:0-13756 GCA_044372235.1 Chitinophagaceae bacterium | reverse complement strand
TTCGTCACCAACAAGTAACTCCAGACTTCTGTTCTCCACATCCAATGCAATCAGGTCACCATCCTGCACGAGTGCGAGGGTGCCACCTTTGGCAGCTTCAGGAGACACATGAAGCACTACGGTTCCAAATCCGGTGCCACTCATTCTTCCGTCTGATATGCGAACCATGTCATGAATACCTTTTTCAAGTACTTTTTTGGGAACTGCCATGTTACCTACTTCCGGCATACCGGGATAACCAACAGGTCCCACATTTTTTAAAACCAGCACGGAGTTTTCATCCACGTCGAGATTCTGGTCATCTACCCGTGCATGGTAATCTTCAATATTTTCAAAAACAACCGCTTTACCAGTATGTTTCATCAGGTGTTTGCTTGCTGCACTTGGTTTGATAACGGCACCGTTTACGCACAAATTACCATGCAGTACAGCCAGCCCTGTTTCTGTTTTAAAAGGTGCCTGCAAACCAGCAATGACATCATCATTGAAAGACCTAGCATCTGCATAATTTTCCTTCACCGTCTTCCCATTGGCTGTAATGCGATCACTGTGTAGTTTATTAGCCATTGCTTTCATCACCACAGGCAGTCCGCCTGCATAATAGAAGTCTTCCATGAAGTATTTCCCTGAAGGCTGGAGGTTAACCAACAGTGGAATACCGGCTGAATTGTGGTGCAAATCATCCAGTTTAAGGTCAATGCCCACCCTGTTGGCAATTGCCAACAGGTGAATGACAAAATTCGTGGAACCGCCAATAGCCGCATTCACCCTAATGGCATTTTCAAAAGCCTCCCGGGTGAGGATATCAGATGGTTTCAGGTCTTCCTTCACCATATCTACTATACGCTGACCTGAATACTGCGCCAAAACCTTTCTGCGGCTGTCGGCTGCAGGTATGGCTGCATTGGAAGGCAGCGTCAATCCGAGAGACTCCACCATACAAGCCATCGTTGAAGCTGTTCCCATCACCGCACAATGTCCGGCACTCCGGCACATGCATGCCTCCGCCACAGTAAGCTGCTCCTGACTCATATCACCGTTACGCACAGCATCATTGAAACGCCAGATATCTGAAGTACCGATGTTTTTTCCTTCATAACGCCCTGTCAGCATTGGTCCACCTGAAACCACAATCGTGGGAATATTTACACTGCAGGCGCCCATCACCAGAGAAGGCGTTGTTTTGTCGCAACCGCAAAGTAGCACCACACCATCCATGGGATTGGCCCGGATGGATTCCTCCACATCCATGCTCGCCAGGTTGCGGTAGAGCATGGCCGTGGGCTTGATCAGGGTTTCGCCAAGAGACATGACCGGAAATTCAACTGGGAATCCTCCTGCGGCAATGATGCCCTTTTTAACAGATTCAGCAAGCTCACGGAAATGACCATTGCAGGGTGTCAACTCACTCCAGGTATTACAGATACCAATGACCGGCTTACCCCTGAATTCCTCATCTGGTATGCCTTGATTTTTCATCCAGGCCCTGTAAATGAATCCGTCTTTCCCCTTTCGGCCAAACCAGCCCTGACTCCTGAGATCTGTATTTTCCATAACGATATGTTGATATCACAATTTATGAAAATGAGTTTGGAAAACAGTAAATCAGCGTAATTTTGTATATTAGATTGTAAATGAATGTGTTGTGAAGATAATGTTTTGTAAATCAATTAGAAACATAGTAGGTTTTTTTATATCTCTTATTTTATCAGAGAATATTGCTGCGCAAGACGGACTGGAAGCTGCAAAAGCTAATCCGTTATTGAAACATTTATACCAAAGCAAATCGGAAAATATAGAGGTAGGAAACCCGTATGAAAGGCAAATCTTTATTGATCCTGGTGCCAGTTACACTAAATACTATGCCCAAAGTTTTCTGAAAAACAAGAATGGTTTATACCTCTTTATCACCAGCACCGGTAGGATTTACAAAGCAGAAAAACAGCATGGTGATTCCATGTATTTCAGGCGATTAGATTCCACCCATTTTTATGGATACAATAGCGGTTCAGTATATTTATCTTACCAGGATACGATATACAATTTTGGCGGATGGGGATTCTGGAAAGCAAACGGTCACCTGAGATACTACAGTGAATTCAACCGGGAATGGAACATGAAAACGCTAGATAAGGAGATTCCCATCATACCCTTATTTTATTTGCTGAACCCCAAAAAGGGCTACTTATACTATTCCGGTGACGATAAGAATGTTGCAGAAACAAATAGTAAAAGCACATTTCCTGTTGCCAGACTTGATCTGAAAAATCAAAAGAATACTTTGCTGGGGTCGCTTAGTCCCATCATCATCAATGAATTCAGTAAAACCTTTTTAACACCCATTACAATACCTGCACCTTCCTTAAATGGAATTATTGTTATATTCAATTACAACAATCAGTACCTGCTTGATTTTGAAGAAAACAAACTTCTCAGGCTTACAAATATGGGTTTGCGTGATTATTTTCTGGGAAACTCCAGAAATCTGATTGCCAACAATTGTTTCATAGAGGATTCAACCCTTTATTTCACCTTTGCAAAGGATACTACTTTCCAGCTTTACCATACAAAGATTACACGAAAAGACTTTGAATCAGAAGGCGTGCCACTTTATATCAAACCTACCAACTGGAATCTTATGGGTGGTATTGGATTATTGATCTTAATGGCCGGATTAACCGGATTTTACCAGTGGAAAAAATCAAGGCTTAAAATAGCAGGAAAAGCGGTCAACATCTCGTCCATCCTCTTCAACGAAGAAGAAGCTGAACAATCCAATCAGTTTAGCGAAGGTGAGCTGACAGTCATCCGATTTATACATGAGGCGACTCTTTCCAGGAAATATGGATCTGTGGAAGATATAAACGCTATGCTGGGGATTGGCAAGAAAACCATCGAGGTTCAGAAAAAGATCAGGACGGAAGCCATCAGCCGGATAAACCATAAATTCAAAGTGCTGACCGGTGAAGATCTGCTTTTGGTAGAAAGAATCCGTTCAGAAGAAGACAGGCGCTACCAGAAATACATGATTCGGAGTGAAAACATGGAAAAACTGCTGGGCATTATGAAATAACCAGCCTATCTCCCCGGAAGATGGGCAACACATTGGCACCATCTGCCTGCAGGCAGTACCTGATATCCTTTTCCAATCCATAATTCATAAGGCGGTGATAGTGGGTAGCACCGCGCAGGCGCATAAAATCAAAACGGTTATCTCCCGCTTCGAGGTAAAGTCCCTCCGCCATTTTGGAAGCATCACAATGGATATTAAAGTGGGATTTGATCCGGTTGACCACTGCACCTGCAAAAAGTGTGTCTTCCAAATTCACACGATCTTTCCAGGCTGAACAGCCTAACACCACATCCCTTCCAGATGTCAGCAAGTAATTGCAAACTGCTCCTAGGTTGGGAAAAGAACCAGTGATGATTTCGGGTGCGCCATTATCCAGCGCCATGTGTAACAATTTGGTGCCATTGGTGGTAGTCAGAACCAGTATCTTGTTTGCTATGAACTCACGTGGATATTCAAAAGGTGAATTGCCATAGGTCAATCCCTCAGCCACCCTGCCATCACGTTCACCGGCGGTAATACCACCCGTTTCCTGTCCGATTTCAATGCAACGTGGCACAGTCGCCACCGGAATCACACATTGAGCGCCATTGTACAATGCCGTAGCAATAGTGGAAGTAGCCCTCAATACATCGATAATAACCACAACACTGTTGCTAAGATCATAGAGGTTTAGTAATGCGGGAGAAAGACAGGTATATAAGTTTCTGGAGGGAGCTGTCATGAACAGGATTTATTTTACAAATGGCAGTTGTGCTACAACGGCCTTAATTTGTTTGTCTCGGATATCTATGTAGATTTCAGAACCCGGACTGGCATGTTCCTTCAGCACATAACCCATCCCAATGCCTTTATTCAATGTGGGTGATTGTGTTCCGGACGTGACACGACCAATCAGGTTACCTTCAAGATCCCTGATTTTATAGTCATGGCGGGGAATACCGCGGTCAATCATTTCAAATCCTACAAGCTGTTTTTCAACACCTTTAGCCTTTTGTTTCTGGAGATATTCCGAGGCTGTAAATGTTTTAGTAAACTTGGTGATCCATCCCAGTCCGGCTTCAAGCGGTGTGGAATAATCATCAATATCGTTTCCATAGAGGCAATACCCTTTTTCAAGGCGCAGTGTATCCCTGGCACCCAAACCGATTGGTTTGATGCCAGCTTCTGCGCCTGCCTCAAAGATGGCCTTCCAGATTTTTTCAGCAGCATCTCCTTCGTTTTCAAAATAAATTTCAACACCTCCTGCACCAGTATAGCCCGTTGCACTCACCAGTACGTTGTCTACTCCGGCAAAACGGCCTTTCACAAAGGTGTAGTACTTCAGGTTCAGGATGTCCATTTCAGTGAGTGGCTGTAGTATGCGGGTTGCTTGCGGTCCCTGTACAGCAAGCAGACAGGTTTTGTCAGAAATATTGTGCATCTCCACGTCACCGCTATTGAACTGTTGGATCCAATCCCAGTCTTTCTGGATATTGGAAGCATTCACTACCAACATATATACTTTTCCGGGCTCAACGCAATAAACCAGCATATCATCTACAATGCCGCCATTCTGGTTTGTGAGACTGCTGTACTGGGCCTGACCCTGAACCAGTTTTGAAGCATCATTCGAGCTAACCTGCTGTATGAGCGGCAATGCGCCTTCACCTTTAAGGATAAATTCACCCATGTGGCTCACATCAAAAACACCTGCATTATTCCTTACTGCATGGTGTTCATCATTGATGCCTGAATAGGAGATGGGCATGTTGTAACCGGCGAATTCAGCCATTTTTGCACCCAGCGCAATATGAAAAGAGGTAAAAGGAGTCGATTTCATGCCTGCAAAGATGGTATATAATTTCTTTTGAAAAAAAGCAGTTTTTTATACCTCAGCCAGTGTTCGGCCAATGCAGGTAATATCAACGTAAACTGTCTAAAAAATCAATTCTCTGCTTCAATTAGTTTCCATTTAAATATGAAAATAATCAAAGTCAGAGAATTGACAGGAATGGGCAGTTAATGACCCATCTTTAGCAGGTTGAAGGCGCCAAACAATAATTTACGTAATGGTCTGGCTGATGAAGCAGATGCATCATCCTGATGTTCTTTTTCGTCTAACAAAGCAATGTCTTTTACTGACACATCTATCGTGGTATCACCATTGGGTGTGATGTCGATTTTCATCTCTTCCACTTTCATATTCTCTTCCCGAATCTTCTCCCTGATGCTTTTTTCCAGGCGCTCCATAGACTCTTCACGGGTTTCTGCATCCTTGTACTTTTTCTCAATTCCACCTTCCTGCATGATGTACCAGACACCTGTTCTCCAGGAGTCTTCCTCATCATAATCATGGTCAATACTGATGTTCAACCCGCGGGTTCCACTTTTCACCGAATACCAACTGAGTTGGTCGGCCTTGTCATCAATGTAGATTTCTTTACCCACGGGTACCTGAATTTCAACAAGAACCTGCTGATTCCTGAAATGAGTGGTTTGGGTGATAGGAAAGGCTAATGGAAGGCTCAGCAGGCTGTCTTGCTGGGTGATGGTATAACTGATCTGTTCAGCATATCCCTCTGCCGCTATGGGAGATTCCGCCCTGGCACGTTTAATGACCGTTACATGAAACTGGTCATCACGACTCTTTTCCAGTTTTACCCTGATATTAGACAAAAGCAGGGAATCCTCATTGCGGGAAAGCATGATGCCATCTACATCCCTTCTGAAATCAAAGTCACTGTCCCAGTCGAGGTCCAGCGGATAGTAATTACCCTCCGGCTCTCTGAAATCAATTTTAAGCTTGCCGGTGCTGGGTTGTGCGATAGCCACTTCATTTTGTATGGATCCCGGTCTTTTGAATTGTTTTGAAACAGTTGCCACGAGCATGACCACGGCTACCCAACCCAGGGTCCAAAGGGAACCCAGTGTTATGCCTATCACGTTAGATTTTGTTTTATGTCCGATTATAGACCTCACCAGCCACTGGATGATGCCGATGATTGGAACAATGATGAAGAGAATCAATGTTCCCCAGGCATACCAATGCAGGGCCTCACCTTCTACTATGAATCCACGCAGGGGCATGAGCACATTGGCACCTGCCACCAGTCCGATCAATGCGGCAAATAATGAAATGGATATGATGCCCAGTACGAAGAATATAAATACTTTGAATATGCCCACAACGAAACGCACAAATGCATTGCCAGATTTTCGTGCTGCAGGACCAGCTTGACCGGCAAAGCCGGCAGCGGATTCATTGACTTCCTTGCCCCATTCGTTCACTTTGGTTTCTATGTTGTTCTTCCAGGCTGCAGCATTTTCACTGACATGCTTTTTAACCCCCTGCATTTCATCCTGTACTTTATTTTTAATCGACTCGAGATCCACCCGCTGGCCTTTCATTTCAAGACGTTCAGAAGCAGTCACTGCTTTAGGTACTACAATCCAGAGGATGATGTATATAAAAAACATGGTTCCTGAAATAGATGCAGCAAATGGAATAAACAGGATAGCGAATGGAAGTTTGAGGATACCTACTACCAGCGGTACCACAAAAATCAGTCGGGGTATCCAAACCGCAATATTGAAATAATGTGCAATTCCGCTACACACACCTCCAATCACTTTCTGCTCGGGGTCTCGGTAGAGTTTGCGGGTTACTGCAATCGGATTCAAATACCTGGAAGGTAATATTGCCCACAGTACAATATATAAGACCAATCCTGTTCCGAAAGCCCCAACTGCCAGCAGGGCAAAAAGTACCCGCACTAATGTTGTGTCAATCTTCAGGTATGCCCCGATACCGCTACAGACACCACCCAGCATTTTGTCGTTTTCATTTCTGTAGAGTGATCCCCTTGATGAAGGATATTCGGTGTATGGCTTTTTCTCCCCGGAATTGCCGGATGAAGTATTGCTTTTGGCACTATCGTCAATTGACAGCTCTTCAAACTGCTCAGGACGCCCAATGCTGGCAATAATGGCAGCAACATGGGATTCACTGATGAAATTTGTCCCGGCGGCTTTGAGTTTTTCACTGAAGAGCTCGGCAATGCGGTTCTCAATGTCATTGATGATTTCCTCCCGGCCCTCTTCATTGGCAAAATGGCTACGGAGACTTTCTACATATTTCTTTAATTCTTCATAAGCTGGTTCTTCAATGGGAATCACCCTGCCCTGAAAGTTGATGTTGATTACCTTATTCATGGTCTTAAATTGAAAATGATCAGTTGTCGGTTGTGAGTTGTGGGTTGTCGGATGCAGGTTGTGGGTTGTCGGTTGTGAGTTGTGAGTTATCAGTTGTGGGTTGTCGGTTGTCGGTTGACTCGCCATCTTGTGCCTCATTACTCGTGCCTTGTGCCTCGCTGTTTCCCTCGTCACTTGTCCCTCGTCCCTGGCTGTTTCCCTGTCCCTCATCACTCATCCCTCGTCCCCGGCTGTTTCCCTCGTCCCTCGTCACTCGTCCCTGGCTGTTTATAACCCTCTCCACACCATCAGCCATTTCCCTCCAGGTGTTTTCCAGCAACTGGTAAAATGCGCTGCCTTTCTCTGTAAGGGAGAAATATTTCCGGGGCGGACCACCAGAACTTTCCACCCAACGGTAGTTCAGCAGGTCTGCATTCTTCAATCTTGTTAATAAAGGATAAAGGGTGCCTTCCAGCAGTTGGAGATTTGATTTTTTCATCTCCTCAATAATATCACTGGGATACGCCTCTCCGCGCTGTATAATGGAGAGGATGCAGAATTCCAGCACCCCCTTGCGCATCTGACTCTGTGTATTTTCTATGTTCATTGTGCTGTTTTTGATTGAAGGAATCATTAACAGCACAAAGATATGCAGTTTTTATAATACTATGCAATACATAGTAGTATTTTTTTTAAGGTACTTTAGAAATATTTAACTAAATGCATTTTTTCCTGCCTGCCACCTATATAGTAGAATGTTTTACCATCATAAAAACCATCTTCCTCGAGCATTATCCGGATGTCTTTGCCCCATTCCGGGATAAAAGTTGATGCATTGAGTTCGATGGAATAGGCTGTTTTGGGAAAAAGTTTATAATCGCCACTGCCTGGAACACCCTGTTGCATGTCCCACATGCCAATGGTTGGTCCTGCAGCATGACCGTGTAAACCTAGCGGATGGGTATAGATGCTGGGAACGATACCTTCCGATTTTGCCTGTGCAATTGCAGCTAACAACATCTCGTTTCCAGATCTTCCCGTTTTGAATTGGTTAGTCAGGATATCCTGTAACCTGTTTCCGTTTGCAAATGCTTTTTGAATTGAAGCTGGTACATCGGTCTCACCAGGCTTCAATACATAAGCATGCTGCTGAACGTCAGTATTCAACCTTAGATAAGTGATGCCAAAATCAACATGCAAGAGATCACCTGGTCTAACTACATCGTCTTTAGGACGATTAGAGAAACTTCTAAGGTGCTCGAAGTTAGCAGTATCATTTCTTTGAATCGCTACAGAAGGATGGAACCAAGTGGATAAACCAAGGTCGTTTACTTTTTGTCTGAACCACCATACCAAATCATCGGTGGTAGTAACACCAGGCGTGATGACTTTTGCTGAAAATCCTTCTGCAATAATATCATGTGAAATTTTCACCAGCATCGGATAGAGCTGCATTTCACGTTCAGTGCGGGTTTCCAACCAGGCAACAGCCAACGGTTCTGCACTCACTACTTTTTTCTTGAATGCATCAGGTAGGATGCTCATCAACATACCATGATGGGTATGATCTAAACCATCTGCATGTCCGTAATCATCCGAAACATTGATACCAATTTTATTGGGGTTGCGCGATACGATGATATCTTTCAAGGCATCCCACTGATTGGGGAACTTATTCAAATCCCATGCCGCTTTAATGGATTCACCTACATTATACCTCGCGATTGCTAATTTTTCTAAATCCTTTTTCTTGGGATCTTTAAAGAATACCAACATGGTTGTTCTTCTTGCAGAAAGCCACGTAGCAGGCAGCATGGTTTTCAATACAGGATCTTCGTTGTATTCTCTTGAAATCACCACCCACATATCAATGCCGGTGCGCTCCATCAGTTGCGGCAACAATACATTGAATCTTTCACTAAGCACTTCATCAATAATTCTTGATTCTTCTCGTTCAGAGAGAACTTGCGCGGAGACAAGCTGAAAAGAAAAGAAACTAGCAATTAATACAATCAACAACTTTCGCATATTGCTTGATTTATGTTTTAAAATAGATCTATTAATTCCATTTTTAAGAATTCCTGCCAAGGCAATCCTTTTTCTCCAACTAATATAATCTTTAAGTCTTTAAAATGGTGGTGAAAGGCCTTAATATTCTTATCTATTGACTCATCATTTGATTTTACCTCAATTGCAACTGCTTTCCCATTCGTTTCTAATACAAAATCAATTTCATGGTTATCATGTTTCCAATAATAAACATTGAAGTTATCTGTGTAAGACTTATTTATCAAATGAGCGCCTACAGATGACTCCACCATTCTTCCCCATAATTTTGGATCTTGAATTCCTTCTTCAAAGGATATACCTCTTTGCGCAGAGATCAATGCAGTATTGTGCACAAGAAACTTTGGACTTGATGACCGCTGTCTTATGAGATTGGGTGAATACTTTTCAATACCAGACAACAAACCTGCAGTTTCAAGTAAATGTAAATAATGCGAAAGTGTAGTTGTATTTTTTGCATCTTGCAGTTGTCCCAACATCTTGGTATAAGCTAAAATCTGTGACGAGTACAAACAGCCCAACTCAAATAACCTACGCATCAATGCAGGCTTATCAATTCTCGTTAACAATAAAATATCTTTAGAGATACTTGTCTCAATCAAAGCATCCGAAACATAGGATCTCCATCTTTTTTCATCATCAATTAATATAGCAGAACCTGGGTAACCGCCAAACCAAACATATTGTTCTGCATTCCACCCAAATGCATCGGACATTTCATCAAAGCTCCAATGTCCCATAAATATTTTTTCAAATCTCCCCGCTAAGGATTCAGTAAGACCTTGCTGTAACAGCAATCTTGATGATCCCAATATCACAACCTTAAGTTGTATACCAGTGTTGTTATCTTGATCCCAAAGCGCTTTTACTTTTTCACTCCAATCTGGAATTTTTTGTATTTCATCAATAACCAACAGAAATATACCACCTCCGGTAGATTTACATTTTATTCTTGCTATCTCCCATTGTTGATTTAACCAAACGGGATTGACCGAAGAATCATCAGCAGATACATATAGACTAGGAAAAGGGATTTTTTGCAATAATTGATTCACTAAGGTGGTTTTCCCAACCTGTCGCGGCCCCATTATGACTTGAATAAACCTCCTTGGTTCATTAACCCTTTTTATAAGTTGCTGTAAATGAGGTCTTTCAAACATATTATGGATTTTACTCAATATAATGAGTAAATTTACTCAACATATTGAGTAAATACAAATCCTCACCCCACAATCCTCAGCTTCGCATAATTGAGCATGATTTTCTTTTCCCCATTTAAATCAAATTTAATGGTGGCAATGGGGTTGTGGGCGGCACCTTCCATTTTCAACACTTCCCCAAAACCAAACTTTTGGTGCTCCACTTTCTGTCCTGCCCTCAATTCAGAGGTATCACTGGCTTGAAAATCTGCAGAAGGCTGGTGCAAAACGGGTTTACTGGTAGGCGCTGGCGGTGCCAGGTAAGATGGCCTCTCTGCTGGTTTTTTAGCTTCATTGAAATAAGGCTTTTGCTGTGGTGTAGCAGTCCCTCCTCCAGCTCCCCATCCGCGCATACGCTCGGAAGCTGAGGGTCCGGGCGATTGGTTCCTGAACCCACCACCTGCAAAAGATTTATCAAGCAGGTCATCCGGCAATTCTCCGATAAACCTACTCGGATCGTTTTGAACTACTTGTCCGAACTTATACCGGGTATTGGCATAACTGATCCAGAGTTTCTGCTTGGCTCTGGTTATAACCACATAAAACAAACGCCTTTCCTCTTCCAGTTCTTCCCGGGTGTTGATGCTCATGGCATTTGGAAATAACATTTCTTCCAGTCCAACCGCAAAAACACAGGAAAACTCCAGTCCCTTTGCCGCATGAATAGTCATCATCTTCACCGTATCTGCATGTTCATCCTTGTTGTCTGCATCAGTAAGTAAAGTAATTTGCTGGAGGTACGCACCCAGAAGCACATCTTCCCGCATGGGCCTCGCCGGAACCGGCTCTTCCAGTTGGTTGTCGGATGACTCCACTTCTTGTCCCTCGTCACTTGTCCCTTGTGACTGGATATTCCCCTGTCCCTCCTCTGTCTCCAACATCACGCCATCATCATCAATCTGAGCCCTGTTCTGCTTATCATCAACCCATTCCTTGATGGAATTCAGCAACTCCTGTACGTTTTCATAGCGCTGAACACCTTCTGTACTTTTATCATTGAAAAGTTCCCGAACGAGTCCGGTCTGCTTGCCCACATGAAAAGCCACATCGTAAGCATTACTTTTTTGCAGCATGCTGGCGAAGCTCCTGATCATCAGCACAAACTGTTCTATTGCTTCCAATGTGCCTGATTTAAAGCCAAATTCAGCAGCGCGTGTAAGCACTTCCCACACAGCAATATTCTGTTCATTGGCAACCAGGATCAGTTTATCCAAACTGGTTTTGCCGATACCTCTGACTGGATAATTGATGATGCGTTTGAGCGCTTCTTCATCTCGGGGGTTCACAATAACCCGGAGGTAGGCCACATAATCCTTGACTTCCTTGCGCTGGTAAAAGCTGATGCCCCCAAAAATAGTATAGGGAATATTCATCCTTCGCAGGGACTCCTCAAATGCCCGGCTCTGGGCATTTGTTCTGTAGAGAATGGCAAAATCTCGGTTGAAAAAATGATTCCTGAGCTTTTGTTCTTTGATGGTATCTGCAACAAACTTTCCTTCATCGTTATCAGTCATCGTCCTGACAAGTCTGATGTTTTCACCTTCATGGTTGTCTGTCCACAATTCCTTCGGGATTTGTCCCTTGTTGTTACCTATAACCTGGTTGGCAACCTGCAAGATGTTCTTGGTGCTTCGGTAGTTCTGTTCGAGTTTGATTACTTTAACCTCATCGTAATCCTTTCTGAAGAGCAGGATATTCTGGATGGTTGCACCCCTGAAGGCATAAATGGATTGTGCATCATCACCAACTACGCATACATTTTCATGTGCAGCTCCCAGGAGTTTAACAATCTCGTACTGAGCCGGATTGGTATCCTGGTACTCATCGATCATGATATGGCTGAATTTATGCTGGTATTTGTGAAGGGCATCGGGGTGATGCTTCAGGATGAGGTAAAACTGCAGGAGCAGGTCATCAAAATCCATGGCTCCGTTTTTGAAGCATCTTTTGGCGTAGGCCGAATAAATCTGAGAGATGGCCGGCCTGTTGGCTCGGGCATCCTCCTGCATCAGTCCGTAATCAGCTGCATATTCCTCCGCTGTAATAAGCGCATTCTTGGCACTGGAAATCCTGTTGTAAACTACTGCAGGTTTATAAATTTTATCATCCAAGTGCAGCTCGTTAATAACTGTTTTGAGTACACTTTTGGCATCGTCCGTATCATATATGGTAAAGCTGGAAGGATATCCAACCCTTGTGGCTTCTGTACGCAGGATTCGGGCAAAGACGCTGTGAAATGTACCAATATAGAGGTTATTGGATTCCCTGTTAGCTAGGATTTTTTCCACACGCTCCTTCATTTCCCGGGCCGCCTTGTTGGTAAAGGTCAATGCCAGAATCCGGAACGAATCTACCCCATTGGCCATCAGGTGGGCAATACGGGTAGTGAGCACTTTGGTTTTTCCGCTTCCTGCACCGGCAATGATCATGAGCGGACCATTCAGGTATTCCACAGCTTCCCGCTGAGGCGGGTTGAGTTCTTCCAGGTACTTGTACATGGCTGCAAGTTACTGCAAATCAGTTGTTGGACGACCTGAAAATTGATGTGCTGTTAAAGTTATCCTAAAGGAAAATTTTGATTAAACCTGCTGCGTTGAAGTCTATCTATAGG
Organism: Chitinophagaceae bacterium; assembly: GCA_044372235.1. Taxonomy (GTDB): domain Bacteria; phylum Bacteroidota; class Bacteroidia; order Chitinophagales; family Chitinophagaceae; genus Pollutibacter. The sequence continues at coordinate 636 of JBILSG010000029.1, read as the reverse complement.
TTCGTAAGGGTTACGATACCCACTGAAACTAAACCTAAAAATCAATAGTATGAAGACAAACAAACTTTTCCTTGGCCTGGCTTCCCTGGTGTTGGCTTTGGCAGTTTTTCTGACGGCCTGTACAAAAAATGGTGTAAACGCTTCCAGCGGTAACCTCTCTGTTTACCTGACCGATGGTCCGGGTGAGTATGATTCTGTATTCATAGACATTACGAAAGTTGAAGTGAAGGTAGACAATGATTCGCTGCACAAACACAGGGATGACCATGGAAAAGACGATGACGACAGGGATGACCATGAGAAAAGGAAAGACAGTTATGGTGAGTGGGTTGACATCAGCTTTACACCGGCCATCATTGATATTCTCAGCCTGAGAAATGGTGTAGAAACAAAACTTGGTGATGCCAATATTGCTGCAGGAACTGTACGCAAGATCAGGATTACCCTTGGTAGCCGCAACAGGGTTGTTAAAGACAGTGTTTCTTATCCACTTGAACTGAGAAATGAAACCAATAACCTGCTTTATGTCAAACTCTACGATAAACACAGGCAGCGCAGGGCAGACAGCAGCACAAAAGTTTGGGTTGATTTTGACATTGCCAGTTCAATCAGTGAAAAAGACGGCAGGTTTTTCCT
>JBILSG010000241.1:0-4294 GCA_044372235.1 Chitinophagaceae bacterium | reverse complement strand
CCGCTTATCTTTGCGCCCATCCGGTTGAGCATCCGGCATAGTTGCTGGATATAGGGCTCACAGGCGGCATTGTAGATGGAGGTTTTGCCTTTTGCCATGACTGCGGCGAAAATAACATTGGCGGTACCGGTAACGGATGGCTCATCCAGCAGTAAATCTGTTCCTCTCAATTCACTGGCAGTAAGTCTGAAGAATCCTTCGCCCTGCACGTAATCGAACATTACGCCCAGTTTCTCAAAACCTATGATGTGGGTATCCAATCTTCTCCGTCCTATTTTGTCTCCACCAGGTTTTGGGATAAAAGCTTTTTTAAAGCGCGCCAGCAGTGGGCCGGCTATCATAACCGAACCGCGAAGCCTGCTGCTGTTCTGCCTGAAACCGGGATCTTCCAGCTTTTCAAGCTGAACATCCCTGGCTTCGAATGTGCAGGTATGTCTGTCTGTTCTGTTTACGCTAACACCCAGTTCTTCGAGCAGGTCAATCAGCAGGTTGACATCCAGGATATCAGGGATGTTGTAGATGGTAACAGGCTCCGGGGTCATAAGCACGGCGCTGATAATCTGCAATGCTTCGTTCTTTGCTCCCTGGGGTACGATGGTTCCATTCAGCCTCTTGCCGCCATAAACTTCAAATGCCTTCATGTAAGCTTTTGGGTGAGTAAATGGTTACTTGAATCTTTTTTTATTGAATTTCTGTGGTGGTCTGTTTTTGCCCGGTGCTCCATTATTGGGTCTGTTGCGTTGCTGAAATCCAGGTTTACCTCTTTTCTGGAAACGGTCATCCTGCTCCCGATATGCCCTAACGAATGGTGTGCTTGTAAATTCAAGTTCTCCTTGTGTGATGGCATTTAATTCGCTGCGGATACTTTCATCCGGAATTAACTCTTTGTGCCAGGTATTGTAGGCCAACTTCATGTAATAAGCGATGATATGTGCAAATCCCGATTTCTTCTCCGGGTTTTCTTCAGCAAGCGCTTTTTGAATCACCAGCTCCAGGTGTTTACCCAGGTGAAAATACTTGGGGTATCGCTTGGGATACGGCAGTGGCGCGGGTTTGGCTTGCAAAGACTCACGTGTGGGGACGGGATATGGACTTTCAACTTCAAGTTTGAAATCTGAGATCAGGAAAAGATGATCCCATAATTTTTGTCTGTAATCCTCAATATTTTTCAACTGTGGGTTAAGAAATCCCATCAGTTCAATGATAGCCTGCGCATTGCGCTGCCTTCTTTCCTTGTCTTCAATGGTTAGCAGGTGATCAACCATTTGTTGAACATGCCGTCCATATTCCCTCATTTCCAGATGGGTTCTGGTTGTATTGTAATCCATTATATAGCTTTGAGAAAAACAAAAATACGGATTATGACATGATTTAATGCATATTTTGCCCTGCTATTGCCTTTTGGTAAATTGCATGCATGTGTTTTTACAATGGAATTGATGTAAACTAGGCACATACCATCAGAAAGGATTTCAGGATACTGGAAGAGCCACGTGAGCCCTTTCAGTATCCTGAATTACCCCTTATACCCTGACGTATATCTTTTTCTTGTCCATCCAGAAACCCACAAGCCAGCAAACCATGGTCAGGCTTAGTGCATAAAGCAGGGTTCCGAATTCACCCGGAATATTTTGTTGGAATATATCCTGTGTGATGAACTCTCCCAGTGTTTTATCTTCACCCACACTAATCATGGAAAGGAGTCGGGGAATGATGCCGGAAAGCACATAAATAAACAAGGGATTTTTACCAAACACCTCAAAAAAGTGGTTCCACCGGTTGCTCAGGTTTGATTTGTCGATAAGGTATACCAGTAATCCGATCATCATCAGGGATATGCCACAGGTATGAAGCACATAAGAGCTCGTCCATAATTTCTTGTTGACTGGGAAGCTGTAATTCCAACTGTAGGCTACCGCCATGAGTATTACACCAGCGAGAAGTATTTTGGCGATACTTTCATAATCTTTTCCTTTGTCGCGCAGTAAAACACCTGCAAAATAACCGATAATCACATTTACTACTGCCGGAAAAGTGCTAAGAAATCCTTCCGGATCAAAAGGAACACCTTCACCTTTATACATGTGATTTTCTCCGATCAGCCATTTGTCAACTGCAATGCCGGCATTCCCAAGCATGGTCAGGTCGCCATTCAAAAGCAAAACGGCCCAATACCCAAACAGTAAGATCAGAGAGGCAATGACTACATTGCGGGCAGAAAGGAAATGAATTAGCACCGCTGCAATACCATAGCAAAGCGCGATACGTTGCAGTACGCCAAAGATCCGGGTGTTTTCTATGGGTTTTAGAGACCATGCGCCGGAAGCATCCTCGGCGAAAAATGGAAACCAGCTCAGGAGGTATCCAATAAGGAAAATGAGGAAAGTCCGTTTCAGGATTTTTATCAGTACGGATGAATGGCCTAGTCCTGCCCATTTGGGTATGGTAAAGGCCATGGCGTTGCCTACGGCAAAAAGGAAGGAGGGGAAAACCAGGTCTGTGGGTGTGAATCCATCCCAGGCAGCATGCCGCAGTGGCGCAAATGCCGGTCCGGCCTGGTTGTTGACAATGATCATGAAAAATACGGTCATCCCCCTGAAAACGTCGAGGGCTGTAAAGCGTTGTGCAGACATATTAAGGTTGTTTTGGTGGTATTAAGTTAAAGCATTCACCTGAATTTCAAAGCATCTATATTTTCCAGTCTCTTCAGCAATTCATATATTCATACACGAAAAAGTTGCTATGAATAAGTTTGGCATGAACCTGCTGTTGTGGGGTACTGAGATGAATGATGATATGTTTCCGGTTTTGGAGCAAATCCGGAAAGCAGGTTACGATGGGGTTGAAGTGCCCATTTTTAATACTGACCCTGCCGCGTGGGAGTCGTGGAGGAGGCAACTGGATGCACTCGGACTGGAACGTGTGGCTGTAACAATCAATGGCCCGGATCACCATCAGATTGCTGCTGATCCTGCTATGCGCAGCAAGACTCTGGAGCGTAACAAACGGGCCCTGGATTGCGCTGCAGTGCTGGGTTCAAACCTGTTAACCGGTCCCTACCATTCCGCATTGGGTGTATTTGCTGGAAGAACTGCCACCGATGAGGAAAAAGGATGGGCTGCCGAAAATTTATTTGAGCTGGCGGAATATGCCGGTTCCCTGGGTATTACGCTGGGCCTGGAATACCTAAATCGTTTTGAGAGTTACCTGGTTTCCTGTACCGATGAGTTGATTGCGCTGGCCGACAAGGTCAATCACCCACATTGTAAACTCATGTTCGATAGTTTTCATGCCAATATTGAGGAAAAAGACATGGCTGCAGCCATCAGGAAGATAGGCAATAGGCTGGTGCATGTGCAGCTTTCTGAAAACGACCGTGGAACACTGGGTGCGGGGCATGTGGATTTCGAAAGTATAATCGCTGTTTTGTCATCTATTGGGTATTCAGGTATGATAAGTGTGGAAGCTTTCAGCAGCAAGCTGACTGCAGCCAATATCTGGAGACCGTTGTTTGAATCAGAGGAGCAATTGGTAAAAGACAGTATTCAATATTTAAAAAATATAACCCAATCATGAAGATCAACATTGCCATTGTGGGGCTCGGTTTCGGGGCTGAGTTTATTCCCATTTACCAAAGGCATCCGCATGCCAATATGTATGCAATCTGTCAGCGTAATACAGAAAAACTCAATGCTATCGGTGATGCCTTCGGTATCGAAAAACGTTATTCGGATTATGATGAGTTGCTGAAAGACCCTGCCATTGATGCAGTGCATATCAACTCTCCGATACCCAACCATGCTGAGCAGTCGCTTAAAGCCCTATATGCAGGCAAGCATGTTGCCTGCACTGTACCAATGGCTACCAGCGTGGAAGACTGTATGAAAATTGTGCAGGCCTGCAAAGAGACTGGAAAGAAATACATGATGATGGAAACGGTGGTATATGCCCGGGAGTTTTTGTACGTAAAAGAATTGTATGAAAAAGGTGAGTTGGGTAAAGTGCAGTTCCTGAAAGCTTCACACCAGCAGGATATGGATGGCTGGCCTGATTACTGGCCAGGACTGCCACCGATGCATTATGCCACACATTGCGTAGGGCCGGTTGCCGGTTTTCTTAAACTTGAAGCAGAATATGTTTCCTGTTTTGGATCCGGTACCATTCGTAAAGAACTGGCACAGATTCACAATTCACCATTTGCCGTGGAGTCAGCCCATATTAAATTCAAAAACTCAGATCTGAGTGCGTACGTTTACCGATCACTGTTTGATGTAGCCCGTCAATACAGGGAGAG
>JBILSG010000240.1:0-4341 GCA_044372235.1 Chitinophagaceae bacterium | reverse complement strand
ACGAGAGGAAGGTTGTTCGGACGGTCATGCTTAACCCTGCGTTCTCCTACATAAATAACTGAGGCCAATGCGGCGAAACCTGCTGTAGCGTGCACCACAATTCCTCCTGCAAAGTCAAGAACGCCCCATTTAGCCAAGAGGCCGTTACCCCAAATCATGTGTGCGAAAGGATAGTATACGAGGATTTGCCAGAAGGTCAAGAAGATAAAGAAAGCCTTGAAGGTGATGCGGTTGGCAAAAGCACCTGTGATCAATGCCGGTGTGATGATCGCAAACATCATCTGGTAGGCAATGAAGACGATTTCGGGGAAAGGCTTCGATTCGGAATAGAGTGTATCTGGTGTAATGCCTGCATAAAATGCCTTATTGAGATCCCCTATGATTTGACCTTCACCACCACTGAAACAAAGGGAATAACCGAAAGCGTACCAGAGGACGGAAGTCCATCCCATCGATACGAAACTCTGTATCATTACATTGAGGATATTCTTTTTGCATGCCAGTCCGCCGTAAAAAAAAGCCAGTCCGGGTGTCATCAGCATCACAAGACTTGTACAAACGATCATAAAGACCGTTAGACCTACATCGATCATAATCAGTTGTTTTGGAGTTTTGGGACTGCAAATATCGCATTTTTATATAAACTCAATGTTAACTGACGGATTTATTGAATTTTTTTAGCCAAAACAACTGATTTATTATATATATTATTTTTTATAATATGTTTTATTGTACCGCAATCTTAGGCCTTCTTGTGCTTCTTGAAGAAAGTGAACGAATGAATCAGCGGGGCAATAATCATTACCGCCAATATTAGCATGAAGGTGATAAATATCCATTTACCCTGAAGCAGGACGGCGGTAATACCTTGCAGCAATCCACCATATAACCAGTACTTGCCAGCGAGACTGTGCGTGTACTCCCAATTTTGCTCATCCTCCAGCGTCCAGGGCAGTCGGAAGCCTGCCATGTAATTTTGCTTCAGCCTAGGCATGAATATCCCCATAATCGCGAAAGCAAAACCCATGATGCCAAAAACAAGCTGTTCAACGGGAATATTTTGATTAACTGAAGAAAGAGTAATGACAAGACTGAGTACAGCCAGGAAAGCAACCAGAAACAATCCAAACTGCCCATACACCTTGTCATCTGCCCCTTCATAGCGTTTGGGGTCTATTTTACGGATATTCGCCATAAGGAGATAAACGAAGATGCTAACAAACCCCAAGATTAACGGTCCGATAAATACACTATCCCGCGACCCCCATCCATCGGCCTTCCCTTCCATGTTGAAATGAGTGGGAATAGTAGGAGGAAGTGAGGGATAAACCCAAGCGGCAAAGGCAAATGGCACGAGCACAAATATTCCGGCAAAAAGATGTTTAAGGTTCATTGTAACTTTTTAATCATGAAGTAGTCCAAACAAGAAATGAATCGGAAAGCAATTTTAAGAAATCTTTGCAAAAAGAAATAATACCTTAAAACAATCAAACCCGTGAAAGCGGTTTTGACGCTAAGCGCTACATGACTATCTTCCAAACAAACAAGACATGATGCATAAAATTTCATGGACCAGATGGATAACTTAAATCCCTTGTTATCTTCGTTCAACAAAATTAGCCTGGAAGAAACCAAATCCAAGGCTGAATTAATCGCCAGGTTTGATGAGAAATACATCATCCCAGCCAGGCTTCTTGAGCAAATTCTGAACGCATGCAAACCTGATTATGATATGCTTGAAATTGAGAACAAAAGGTTGCTGGCATATGAAACAGTCTATTTTGATACACCAGATTTGCATTTGTATGATTCACACCATGCTGGATACCTGAACAGAACAAAAATCCGCATCAGAAAATACCTGGACACAGGTATCAGTTTCCTCGAAACCAAAGTGAAAAACAACAAAGGATTTACTATCAAATCAAGGATGATGCTGGATAAGTACAATGCTAACCCATTGCAACAACTTGAGTTATCCCCTACTAGGAAAAATGAAAAGCTAATCAATACAGACCTGTGTGAATCTGCAACAGTATTGTATCACAGAATAACACTTGTCAACAAACAATATCCTGAACGTGTAACAATTGATACCGGAATTGAATTCATGCACAAGGATGAAAAAGTGAAACTGAAAGATTATGTCATTGCAGAAATAAAAAAAGAAAGAAAACAACATTCAGCTTTCAAAAGTAGTATTCAACATCTCCAGATAAGACCCGGTGCCATCAGCAAATATTGCCTGGCTATCATTCATCTCTATGACAACATCAAAAAAAACAGGTTTAAACCACATCTGCATCTGCTGAATAAAAAAACCAATTAACTATGCCCCTATTACAAAGCCTACAGGATTCCATTGGAAACCTGAACCTGCCGGATCAACTCAATTCAGGATTCATTATCCGATTGTTGCTGAACTCAGTTACAGCATTCATCATCATCAAACTGATCTATTTCAGACATTACAGGAAGGCAGATCTCTTCCTGACTTTTTTCTCTTTCAACATCATCATCTTCCTGATAACTTTTCTGCTTAATCAGGTGGAGATGACGATGGGTGCGGCCTTCGGACTGTTTGCAGTTTTTTCTATGCTGCGTTACCGGACTGAAAACATTTCTGCGAAAGACATGACCTATTTGTTCATCGTCATTGCGCTGGGACTCATTATGGCTGTAAGTCAGGGCAATATTCTCACACTCCTGCTGATTGCAGGTATCGTAGTGTTCTTTACCGTCTTGCTAGAAAGCAACTGGCTGGTTAAGAGAGAATATGCACAGCAAGTCTATTACGAAAAAATTGAACTGATCCACAAAGAGAGACAACTGGAGTTGATTGCAGATTTGAAAAAAGTCACTGGCCTTGATATACATCGCATAGAGATTCAGGAAATTGATTTATTGAAAGATGCAGCCAAAATCATTGTTTATTACCATTAATCGAACTCATGCTTATAAGAATATTATTTATTGGAATCGCGTCTATTTGGGGAATAATTGCAATGTCGCAGACGAGTCGCGCTGACCCAAATGACCTTGAAGGTTGGGCAGGCATTGGACTCAACCTGAATCTCCCTAAAAAATGGGATGCAGACTTGTCTTACCAAACCAGAAGACAGGGGAACATCAGCACATTAAGAGGTAATTACTGGAGTCCTGAAATAGGAAAAACACTCACCAAAGGAATACGAACATTTTTCGATTACCGATATGCCAATACCGTGAATGGCAATTCCAGCAGGATTGGATGGGGTTGGCAATTCAATGTTAAAAAGCAAAAATGGACCTTTGATTTCAGGCCCCAGGTGCAATACACCATTCGCTTTGCCGATGATGGTGACGTCACTAACAACACCAAGTGGATTTTAAGAACGAGACTACAGGCCAAGAAAAAAATAACAAAGAAAACAGATTTGTACTTTTCTTCCGAGCCCTATTTCACATTTGAGAAAGGAGAGTACCCTATTGACAATATCCGGAATACAATCGGACTGAAGTATGAATGGATCAAAAACAGCAAAGTTGATTTATTCTATATCTACAGACCGGATTTTGCCAAAAGCTACAACCGAACTTTCCACGTCATAGGAATGAAGTTTGATATTGACTTGAAAATCAAGTAAATCACTGATTCACCAAAAAATGCAATATCCTGCAGGCATTACCTTTGCTTTTGGGATTGGCAGTTGGTGAGATCCTCAGTTCAAGTGTATGTCTCTTGTTTTTCAATTGATCATCAAGCATCAAATACCAGGGCAAGTGCAATGAACCACTCCATTGGGTATACAAATCCAATTGCTTGAATTTTCCGCCATCAATCCGGTATTCAATGATTCCGGCATCCGGACCTGATGCAATGCAGAGACCCACAGCAGAACCTTTGAAATCAAATGCCAATTTGGCCCCGGAGGATTCACCAATCAGTGCAGGTATGTTCACATACTGTTTCCTGGTGCCAGCACCATCTTTCGGCACCCACTTTTCATCCAGCCGCCAGCCATTAACAATCTTTGCTTGTGCCACAGGAACATAGCGGCCTGCCGCATAGCTGAACGGATCAATTGCAGTAGGCAATTTATGGGAATCCGGCTGGGCAGTTGATGCATCAGCATAGGCCTTCTCCAGTAAAGCAATGATAGTTGCCGCATAAACCTGATGGCCAAAAGGGGAAGGATGCAAATCCCTGAAATCCTCCTTCCAGGTGAATTCACCGGCATCAATTCTGGCCGTCACTTCCTTGGACAGGTTGACGGTATTCACCTTGTAATGCGCTGCAACCAGCTCATGATTACTAATCTCTGTAGGGACCATCCCCTTGCGGTATTCCTCGATTTTTTC
>JBILSG010000028.1:0-13915 GCA_044372235.1 Chitinophagaceae bacterium | reverse complement strand
CTATATCCACCTCGACAAAAAAGTCAATCTCAAAGCATTCAGTGATTTGCTCACTGAGGAAAACATTTTCTTTATTCAAAAAAGGGTCCGGTGCAGGTGGGGAACATATAGTCTGGTGCAGGCAACAATAAACGGTTTGAAAGAAATTCAGAGTAAAGGAGGTTACGATTACATAAATTTCATATCAGGTCAGGACCTTCCGCTTGTTTCTGGTGAAGATTTTAGCAATTTTCTTGAAAAAAACAAAGGACATGAGTTCATGTCCTGCAAACCATATGATAAAATGGACCCCTGGTGGAAAAAAAATGAAAGTAGATTTTTAAAATATAATTTTCAGAACTGGATGTTGCCTGGTAAATTCAGGATGCAATTCCTATTTAACCGGGTTATGCCTGAAAGAAAAATGCCATTGGGGATGGTCCTATCTGGGGAATCCCAGTGGTTTTGCATTACTACAGTGCTCACAGATTATCTGTTGCAATTTCTCGATACAAACCCAGACTATGTCCGTTTCTTCAAATATGTCTGGGGGGCAGATGAATTCATTTTTTCAACCATAGCATTCAACTCTCCATTCAGGCCGGCGCTGGCAGGAATCCTGCACTATATTGACTGGGATGGTCCGTCTGATGGACACCCCAAAACATTGGGTGTTGCAGATTTGGAAGATGCTTTTGCATCAGGAAAAATTTTTGCCCGAAAATTTGATATTACTCATGACCTAGATGCAGTGGATCAAGTTGCCAATAAAGTAAAATGATCGCTGACCAAGATTAATTATTGTACATGCTCTGTCAAATTCAGCTGACAACTTGCCTTTTCTGACTTTTTTTTACAGATTTACACATTAACCACTCCAAATATCATGTGATCTTCCTGATTACACTCATTTAATTATTTTAAAATGGCATTTAAAGTTCTTATTGCATGTCTCAAAAACTGGGATGCCTGTGCAGAAATCCCTTTTCTATTAAATAAGGCTGGGTGCACTGTGGACGTATTTTGCTCCAGCAGATCCTGGTTGATCTCCAACAACTATTACAACCATTGGCATGAAAGTCCCGAAGACTTGGATGCATTCAGGAATACGCTCATCGATTTGGTAAAAAAAAATCATTTCGACTGGGTTATACTGGCGGATGATGCCTTGATTGGGTATATGAATGAGGTGGTAGAACCGGATATGTTTGCCAAAATCATGCCGATACAGGAAATAGGCCAAAGAAACATGTTAAGTTCCAAAAAAGGCTTTTCCGAATTCTGCAGAAACAATGGCATTGATACACCAGGCTTTGTCATTTATAATGGGAGGGACGATCTAAAAGCGATTAAGGAAACACTGAACTTTCCGGTAATCAACAAGCTGGATTTCAGCTGGGGAGGAACTGACATGTTCATCAGCCATACATTTGAGGAGTTTGAAGCCAATCTGCACAAGATTCCCGAAAACGAACGTGTATTGATTCAGGAATACATTGATGGTGAGGAAATCAGGACTGACTCATTGTTTTTTAATGGCGTATTGGTTAACTACTTTAGAGGTCGGATTCTCTCCAACAGTCAGAATTCATTTTCATACTCAACAAGAAGAGTTTATGAAAATGATACGGAGTTCAAAGATAACCTCATTGAAGTTGGAGCAAAGCTGGGACTGCACGGATTCATCAACATCACCTATATATTTGACAGAACAAGAAACATTAAATACCTCATTGAAGTTGATCCAAGACCAAATTCATGGATGGTTCTGTCCAGATTTTTAAGTACTGATGACTTTATTGCAGGAACCAAAAGAATTGTATCTGGTGAGTATATTTCGGGGTATCAAGGTGGAAATTTAAACAAAGACAACATTGAATTGGCGCTGTTTTATAAAGATATTCGAAGAGTACTTTGGAAGAAAGATTTCAAAGGACTGATGAGGTGGACATTGAACTTGAAATGCTACTGGAAATTCATCCCTTTTTACGACAGCATTTTGCTAAAAAGAATTTTGAAAGCGGTTTGGGATGAGGTGTTCATGTTCTACATCAGGAGAATTACAGGGAGAAAGAAAAAAACAATATGATTGTTGCTTTTCTCTACATCCCCATTTTTATTCTATTTATGGCATATGGTGGCTATACAATACCTGCTTGGATATGGATGAAAATCAGAAGGTGCCCACAAAAGACACACGACAACGTTCTACCAGACATCACCTTGGTTGTTGCAGCCTTCAATGAATCAGACATAATTGAAGATAAAATAAAGAATTGCCTTAGCCTGAATTACCCCAAGGATAAATTGGATTTTGTTTTTGTAACAGACGGTTCAACCGATGATACACCTGCAATAGTCAAAAAGTACCCCAATATTAAGCTGCAGCATACGGCTGTGAGAGATGGCAAATCGATGGCGATTAACAGAGCAATGCAACTGATCAGTACATCCATCACTATATTCTCAGATGCCAACACCATGCTCAATGAAGATGCCGTTTTGTTGATGGCTAAGTCCTTCATGAACCCTGAGGTTGGTGCAGTGGCTGGGGAGAAAAAAGTATTGGCACTTAATAAAGGTGGAGCCAATGCTGTTGGCGAGGGGCTATATTGGAGGTATGAGTCATTGCTTAAAAATTTTGATGCCCAATTCCACTCCACCATGGGTGCAGCAGGTGAACTCTTTGGGATTAGAACTGCCTTGTACCAACATATACCAGCATCAGTATTATTGGACGACTTTGTGATTTCCATGAACATTTGCCTCCAAGGATGGAAAATTGCCTATGAAAAAGATGCCATTGCAACGGAATTGCCTTCAGCCAACACACAAGAAGAAAGAAAACGTAAAACAAGAATAGCCACAGGTGCATTTCAAACAGTCATCATGCTTTGGCGGGTGCTCCTGTTCTGGAAACACCCCCGATTGAGCTATTTGTACATTTCACATCGTTTGCTGCGCTGGGCAGTTTGTCCTTTTTTATTGCCGTTGATCTTACTTGCAAACTTTTTTATTCTACAGTATGAGAATAGTATACCGCTGACCTATTTATTTAGCCTACAGATCATATTTTATGTTGCGGCATTCATTGGTTGGATATTGGATAGACAAAACCGGAAAATTGCCATATTTAGTATCCCATACTATTTTCTTTTCATGAATTTGAATATGTATACCGGACTTTATCGATTTATTTTCAAACATCAATCAGGTATTTGGGAGAAAGCAATACGGTCAAAAAATCAAAACCAGAACTACTCAACTCAGTGATTGTCAGATATTTGTAGTTTTTTTATAACTAATACTCCCATCACTTGCGTTTTTCGCCTTTTTTGAACAGATTTGTATTTTAGCATCCAATCTCCTTTTATTTAATGTCACCCTGTAAAACTGCATGAGCATGGAGTTGGTTTATCTGTATAGATTGGTGTTGAGAAATAAGTGGACAATACTCAAAGTGAGTCTGATAACTTTGGTGATCGGTTTTCTGTTCACATTCACCATCAAGGAAAAATACAAATCACAATCACAAATTTCCACGGGCTTTACTTTAAGCCAGGAAATTATTCTTTCTGACAATATCTTTGATCAAAGTCAGATCAGTGTAAAATTTAATAATGTAATTGAGAATATGACTTCACCAAAGGTTTTAAACCTTTTGGTTTACAAATTGGCATTAAATGAATTGTTGTCAACTGATCAGGCAACACAAACAAGAATTCAGGAGAAATTATCTGAAAAAGATTTATCCGGACTTACACTTGAAAAAGCTATAGATATTTTCAACCGCTCTTATGAACAAATGTTACTTCTAGACTTGAATGACCCCGATCAAAAAAATGCAAATGAATTAATTAACAAGCTGGGATATAGCATAAGTAATATAAAAGAAAATTTAAATGTAAAGAGACTTGAAAAAACAGACTACATAGACATTAACTTTATTTCTGGCAAACCTGAATATTCAGAATTTATTGTCAATGGTGTCATCAAGGAGTTTTTAAGGTATTATGAAAATACCATGAGATCGCGCTCCACTGAATCAATAACAGCAATTGATTCAATTGTAAAAAAGAGAAAAGAAGAACTCGATGAAAAAGTGCGTATAAAAATGAATTTCATGCGAGATTCATTTTCTGTCAAAATTGATCCCAATGTAGTTGGAGCAAGTAAAATGACTCAAGCAAGCTCTTATGAAACAAGTCTTGCTGAAGAATTAGCCAGAGAACAAAGCATCAATTATCAGGTTACCGAAATTGAAGCCCAGTTATTAGGTCTACCAGCATCAAATACAAATGCACCTAATCCAGAAAACAGCAACAGACAATTTGCGGAAATACGACGCCAGTATAATGACTTGTATGACAAATACATGAAAGAGGGAGGAAATGACCCCCTAAAAAAAGCACAGCTTGATGATTTGCAGAAAAGAATGCAAATAGCTGCCAAAGCACCCAATACAACAACTCCTGCCACTACAAATAACCAAGCTAACCTCAGGAACTCATTGATTCAGAAAAAAATTGAACTTGAGGCCAGTTTGAAATCAACCACATCCAAAATTGCATTTTTCAGGCAAAAACTTGCGAGCACCGCGGGAGCCGCATTCACAAAGACAACCGGCAACAGTTCTGCTGCAAGACTTGAGCAACTTGATAAGGATATAGAATGGGCAACAAGCGAATACATGAGTGCCAAAGAAAGATCTACAAAAGCCAGCAGTGTAACAGATACAGGTATATCAACCTTTAAGCAAACACTTTTTGGCCAGGCCCCATTAAACCCTGAGCCCAGTTTTAAAGTTATCATTGTAGGTGTTTCAGGACTCATGGGGGCTATTGTCAGCACAATATTCTTTATCGTTTTGGGACTACTTGACCAATCAATAAAGAACCCGGAACAATTTTCAAGAATGACTGGATTACCGCTTCTGGCAACTATAAATTATATTGATTTAAAAGATAAGAATCTGAAAGATCATATTACAGGCTTTAATCAGGAACAAGCCAACAGAAGCAATATTTTCAGAGAATTTTTCAGAAAATTCAGGTATGAAATAGAAAAAAGTGGTAAGCGTGTTATTCTATTTACCAGCACAGAGCCACAACAGGGTAAAACTACACTAATACAGGCCCTGGCACTTAGCCTCAGTCTTAGCAATAGGAAAGTACTGATTATTGATACAAACTTTTGCAACAATGATCTGACGATGTACAATAATGCAAAACCTACACTTGAAAACATTTCGATAAAAAGTGGACATTTGGATAAGGATGAAATAATTAAATATATCAGTCCAAATAGATTTGAAAATGTTGATATAATAGGATGCCGTGGAGGAGATTATACACCTTCTGAAATTCTTCCAAAGGATAATATTCTGGAATACTTACCTGAACTATTGAAAACATATGATTTCATATTGTTGGAAGGTGCTCCCCTCAGTGGTTTCACTGATACAAAAGAGCTTGCAAAATACGCCGAAGGAATAATTGGAATATTCTCAGCCAGTTTGATTATTAAACATTCTGATAAGGAGTCAATTAAATTCTTTAAAACAGTTCCTGAAAAATTCATCGGAGCAGTCCTGAACAAAATTTCAAGCGAAGAGCTGGAAATTAAAAAATAGAACATGAAAGGCCGGGACATAGTTATGATGAGTTTGCAAAATTGGGGAGACGCTCTTGGGAGCAACTCCTACAATCTGGCCATGGAGTTTGCAAAACAAAATAGGGTTCTATATATAAACAGAGCCCCAGACAGAATAAGTCAGTTTAAAAACTTTATAACCACTAACAAAAAAAAATCTGAGCCTGATTGGATTAGTAATCCCTTTGCCAATCTATATGTATTGAATACCCAAACCGTGATGGAGTCTATCAACTGGCTACCTTCAAAACCATTTCAATATTTCAATTATTATAATGGAAAGAAACTTTCGAAAGAAATCAAACAAGCAATTGTAAAATTAGGAATGAACAACCTGGTATTGTTTATAGACAATGATTTCATAAGAGGGTTATATCTAAATGAATTAATCTCGCCCTCTTTTTTCATATATTACATACGGGACAATCTTCGTTCACATAATTATTTCAGTAAACATGGAAAGCAATGTGAAGAAAAAATTGCAGTCAAAGCAGATTTAATAGTAGCAAATTCACGCTTTCTTTCAGAACTGTTAAAACCATTAAATGAGAATAGCCATGATATTGGACAGGGTTGCGACTTTGGTCTATTCAAGGATGAGCAAGTAGTAAAGCCATCTGACTTACCCATCAATCAACAACCAAATATCGGTTATATAGGCAACATAGTTTCTTATAGGCTTGACCTAAACATGATGGAGGGTATATGCAAAAAAAGGAAAGACTGGAACTGGATTTTCGTAGGTCCGGAAGATCGGGAATTCCAAAAATCTATGCTTCATAATTTGTCTAATGTATATTTTCTTGGCACAAAAAAAGAAACTGAATTGTGGGAATATCTACAACACATCGACGTATGCATTAATCCGCAAATCAAAAATGGAATGACTGAAGGTAATTACCCAAGAAAAGTAGATGAATATCTATACATGGGGAAATCTGTTGTTGCGACACGTACTGATTTTATGACTAGTTTCTCTAATTATGTTTATTTATTTGATAATCTAACTGAATTTGAAAAATGTATTGAAGAGGCGCTCGAGGAGACCATAAACGTTGAAAAAATCCAAGAAAGAAAAAGCTTTGCAGCAAATCACAGCTGGAAGAATTGCACAGAGAAAATTTACAGCCTGATGAAAAATTAAATTTATGGAAGAGAAAAAGAAAAGTAGTTCAAGGATACATCATTTATTTATCAATATAATTATTGTTATGCTTTTCTTATTGATTTTCATCAAAATATTATTTTTTTAGTTTGAAACTTTCGTTAATATATAAATTAAAAGCAGACAATAATTATGTTTTGTTATTGTCAGTAATTATATGCACGCCATTGATATATCTGATAAATAAAACAGGTTTAAAAACCGGATTTCTATTTATTGGCATTTCTGTTTCACTTTTACTTGCGTTCTTATCCCTATACAAATTCACTTTAGGAATACATTTAATCACAACCCTGGGATTTGTAATCTTCACATTAGGCAGACTCATTTATACAGATATCCCATGGGGTACAGGAGTAGAACTACTCATTTATACAACTACCGTTGGAATGCTGGCCTCTCAAAAACTGAAGAATAACCCAGTGAACGAATTCTTCAAAAACCCTTTTGTAATTGTTTTCACAATATATCTTTTATACATCTTTATCAGTGTGCTTAACCCTTATATGAATTCAAAAATTGGATGGATCACTGAATTCAAAAGACTATTATCACTTTATTGTTTTTTCTTGCTTATTTATTTTGGATTGGAAAATGTGAAACAGCATTATATATTCAGTAGATTTCTGATTTCACTTTGTATTATCGCGGCAGCATATGGCTGCTTTCAACAGTTTTTTGGATATGCAGACTTTGAGTTGAATTACATTTTACAGTCAGAGAACAGAAGGAATCTTTACTTTATGGTCACTGGTGTAAAAAGAAAGTTTTCATTATTTTCCGATCCTTCTAGCTTTGGGGTAACTATGGCTGCAACTGCCAGTATATTGGTCAGCCTGATTGCTAATTCAAAACTGTCTAAAAAAACAATTTTATATCTTATTTTCCTTGTACTCAATATAATGGGACTCGCATTTTCTGGAACTAGAACAGCTTATTTGGCATTTGCTGCAGGTGTAGGTTTTTTCCTTCTATTAACTGTCAATAAACTAGCAACCAGAATTTTAGGCGTGTTCCTATTTCTTGCCTTTGCTTTCATCATGGTTATCCCAATATACAGTAATCCAACACTGAACAGGGTTAGAAGCGCATTTGATCTTGGCAATGAAGAATCGCTTAATGTCAGGGATATCAATAGAAAATCTATTCAACCCTATATCCTTACACATCCTTTTGGAGGTGGTCTTGGAACTACATCAGGAAATGGAATAAAAAATAATCCAAACCATTTCCTTGCAGGGTTTGAAACTGATAGTGGTTATTTAAAAACTGCAACCGAGTCAGGCTGGGTTGCACTAATCCTATTACTTATGCAATATTATCTAATCTTAAAAATTGGATTAACTACATACTTTAATACGGACAAACAGGAAATAAAAACACTGATTTCCAGTTGCCTAGTCTGCATATTTACATTTGTTGTTGCTCAATATGCCCAAGTTGCAGTTGGTCAATTCCCGGATTCATTTTTGTTTTATGGAGCAGCAGCCATTATATTAAAAACATCATTAAATCTTCCCCTAAATAAAAAAATATGAAAAAGTTAGTATCATTAGTGCTTATAAGCATTTCGCTGAATGCCGGAGCCCAGTCAATCATCAACGACATCAGTAATCCAGGATTCAGCTTGCAAGATCCCGTGGCAGATAAACTAGCTGAGTTGGGAGCAGAGAACTACATGGTACTGGCTGCAGGAAAATCAATAGAAATGGCTGAACAGGATGTAAAAAAAGCAAAATCTGTATGGCTCAATCACATTAGCCCTAATTTCAACCTGAATGAATTCAGCTTGGCCAGAACACTGGGTGGTGGCAACCAGATCAACTCATTCTGGCCAAGGTACAATATAAATCTATCCTTGCCATTGGGAATGTTTGCAGGAAATGGCAGTCTCGTTAAAAAAAGTAAAATAGCCGTGGAACAGGCGAAACTGAACAAAGAAGCTGAAACTTTGAATATCAAAAGGAATATCCGGGCATACTACCAGGATTACATCAGCAGTAAATACCTGCTCGCATTGCAGGAGTCATTGCTGCAAGATGAAAAAATATTGCTTGACAGGGTCAACACCATGTTTGAAAACAACCAGGTAGACCTTGAGGTATTTACTGCCGCAACCAAAAAATACAATGATCTCTTAGCCAAGAAAATCAGCCTGCTGAAAGAAATCAATTATGCCCTTTACAACCTTGAAGGTATACTTGGAATGCCTCTTGAAGTTGCCCTCTCAAAAGTAATTGTTGTAAAACCCCAATAAAAATTGAAAACCAGGCTCGCATACACATGCATATTGGCTTTGCAGTTGTTTTTTTGCAGTGCACAAACTTCAAATATAAGGATAGCCACTGCTCAAGACAAAAAAGCAATTCCCAATGCCCATACAGGAGATATAATTGTGAGCGGACCAACCCGCACAGATGATAATAAAAAAATAATTTCCGTAGGCGAGAAATATGAGGATAAGATTTTTCCCGGTACCAAAATCCTCATTAAAGGAGGGAAATATGATGCGATTTGGATTGAATGCAATGCAATCGGAACGCCAAAAAATCCTATTGTCATCACTAATTATGACGGTCAAGTAGAGACCAAGCACATCAAAATTGCCGGCATGAGTCATTTCAAGCTAACCGGGAAATATGATCCGACCGGGAGAACAGGTGACTCTAGATACCGAGGCCATGCAGTTGGATATGCTTATTCACAGGAAAAATATGGGTTTTTTATCAACGGCCAATGGCAGGACAAGAGTAAGTTTTTGCTAGAAATAACCTCCAAAAAAATCAAGGGAAGTGAATCTCGGCAAATGAGTTCAGACTTTGAATTGGAATTCATTGAATCAGGAAATGGAGGGTATTCAAATATTATAAAGGCAAATAACGAAAAATATATCAGTGAAAATATAAAAATTCACGATTGCTATATTCATGATACTAATGGTGAAGGAATATACATGGGTAATACCTCTACAAAAGGTGAACAGGGCATATTTAAAAATATTGAGATCTATAATAACAGAATTTTACGGACAGGACTTGATGCGCTTCAGGTTGTACAAACTGCAGGAGAGTCTAAAATACACAACAATGTGTTGGATGGCGGAATGAAATGGCGTTCATCATTTATGGATAGTCAGGATTTCGGTGCTTCCCTAAGCTTTGTGTCTGGTGGTGTTGAGTTTTACAACAACATTGTTATCAACGGAGGAAATGCCCTTTTTCAGGTATTTCTTGAAAAAGAAAACTGGTATAATCATCCCGGAAATTCAAAAGAAATTAGCATTGCTAATAATCTTTTTCTTTATTCAAGATCCGGACTTGGTGCATATATTGGTCCGTACAAAGCAAACTTTGAAGGAGTGACTCTAAATATATCAAACAATGATTTTGTTGCATCTGGATTTCAATACAACAAGTTGCACGAGGATAAGGATGAAGCCAAATACATGATAATAGGTGGCTACGCAGGCAAGGGAACTTTAAGTAATAACAGGTGGATGAAGGGAAACTCCAAGAAAGATTTTTTTTCAACAAACTTTGAATCGGGCTATTCTACAGAACAGAATGAGAATTCCAACATTGAGCAGGTTGTATTTGAAAACTATTCGACCAATGGATATGGATTTAATTTCTTAGAGTTATGGACAGACAAATTGAACATTGGAAAAAACAAAGGAGAAGCCGTTTCCTATGAATCTGGTGAGGTAGTCAGCTGGAAATCAAAAATTTATTTGTGTATAAAATCTAATTCACAAGTTGAGCCTGGTCTTCATTCCGATTGGGAAAAGTATTGGCGCGTACTAAAATTCAATAATGGAAAATCTTTTTATCCTGCTGACGATGTCAGGCTGAAGCCCAACAACGCACATGCCAAGAAAGGGAGAGGTATTTACTAATACACTATTTCCAAATTGTCAAAAATCCTCCAGTAAGCCTTAGCGGAAGTAATTCAGCAATTTTACAGTCCACTTTCTGCAAACTCCTCACCCTTTTTGTTAGAAATGAAATAGGGAAAACATCCTCAATGAAGTTTGACTTGCCCCAATGCATAATCTCAAATCCCCCCATGTGAGCCAATGCAGTGAGCGAATTCACTGTAAAAAATTGAATATGGGACAAATCATCGGCATCACTTTGAACGGTTGTTCCTTTATACCCCAAAACACTTTTTATTTTTGATAGCCACCTCCAGCTTCGTGGAAAATTGTTCATCAAGGCCTGAACTGGCTTTGTCACAAAGAGTTCTCTACCCCCTTTACCATTGGGAACTGTAACGATCAACACACCACGCTCTGCCAATATTTTTCTAAGGACTTTCAACAGATTTTCAGGCTGATGCAGATGTTCAAGGACCTCGCTACAAATAATTGCCTCATACTTTTGACCATCTGCCACCAATTGTTCGGCACTTTTAACTTCAAACCTGACATTGGAACTTTTATTTAAGGAATTTGCCGTTGCAATCGCCTTTTCACTTACATCCACGCCCAAAACATTAAATCCCATTTCACCAAGCCTTCTGCTGATTATACCATTTCCACATCCTATATCAAGGACCTGAGCCCCTTTAAGTATTGACTGCTCGAGCGTTTGGGCAATAAATTTCAACCTTTTCTCATCTGTAAATCTTCTGAATTCCATAATCATTCGTTATTAAGACAGGCATTATAAACGCTGAGTATATTTCCAGCCATAATTTCAGCATCATATACTTTCAAAACAGTTTCACGGGCATTGGCAGAAAGTTTTTCGAATAGAAAATCATTTTGTGAAACATCCAGGATCGCTGCTGCCAAATCATTTTCCATATGCGCTGACACATTGAATAAAATGCCATTCTTCCCTTTTTCTATCAACTCTTGTGTACCATCTACTGCTGTTGCCAAAATCACTTTACTCATTGCCATCGCTTCAAGCAATGCGATTGGAAGACCCTCCCAAAGTGATGGCAAAACAACGATATCTGCACTTTTTAAAACTCCGGGCATATCCGCGTAAAAAGGTCGCATTCTGACACGTGTCCTGCATGTGATTTCATTTAAACTCGCATGGACTTCAGCAAGTAACTCACCAGCACCCGCCATTACCAGATAAAGACTGGGATTACTCACTGCTGCAATTTCAAAAGCCTTCAAAACAACTAGCGGCTGTTTCTGAATTGTCATTCTCGCGGCAAAAAGAATAACTATTCCATCCTCTGGCACACCCCACTCTTTCCGGTAGTCCTGATAACTATTTTCAGGGCTGAATCTTTTCAAGTCAATTCCATTCCTAACAACTTCAGCTTTAAACGATGAATACAATTGCTGTCCGGTTTGCAAATTTGAGTCTGAAACACAAATATTCTTTGCTGTCAATCCTGTAATTATTCTTTCTGCTGTCCTTCTGATTAATTTAACCCATGGTGATTGATCAGGATGAAATGACCAACCATGAATAGTATAGATTACTTTTATTTTTAGGATTCTTGCAAGTATAATGATAAAGGCGCAGGCACGTGAACCATGCGCATGAATTAAATCAATCTGCTCTTCGATCAGGAACTTCCTTACTCCACTATAGAGTCGCCAATCCAGTGAGTTTTTAATGGAAATCACATGAACTGGAATATTCATGGCAAGCAATTGCTGCACCATTGGTCCGTCTGTAAAAGACAATACGGAAGACGAAACCATTTTGTCATCCAATTTATCAACCAGGGTAAGGACGTGAGATTCTCCCCCACCAATGAGCCCCTGACGAATGACATGCAAAACCCTTATCGGCTTGGTAGTACTCACTGACAATTATTTGGAAATGATTTGCCAGCCATCAGGAAGTTTTTCAGAAATTTCAATATTATCGAACTCCTTACTTTTTCTTGCACCTACTACTTTTGCCCATTCAGCCATTTTTTTGATTCCGGTGGCCAGATCAATTCCAGTAGGAGCTCCAAATACCCTGTGAGCCTTTGCATGATCTGCATATGCATGCAATACCTCATTTCTGGCAGCAAGATAATTGATGTTTGCTTCAACATTAAATTGTCTGCAAACTACCTGAGCCAGTTCATTGACTGTATAGGGTTGGTCAGCACCAATATTAAAAACTTCATTGTAAGCAGCCGGTACATCAACACATTTTGCAATGGGGATTGCCACATCATCTATGTAGCTGAACGCTCTTGTTTGCATGCCATCACCAAATATCGTCAATTGCTTGCCCTGCATGATCTGATTCATGAAAATGCCGATAACATTTCTGTATTTATCACCTATGTTCTGATTTTCACCGTAAACATTGTGTGGACGAAATACGACATAATTTAATCCAAACATTTCGTGAGCAGCTTTCAAATCCATCTCTACAGCATACTTTGAAACACCGTAGGGATCTTCAGGTTCAGGCTTCAGGTCTTCTGTCATGGGCAGTTGACCTTTCCCATAAACTGCAATGGAAGATGTGAATACGAAACATTTTACTTTATGCTTAACCGATTCATTGATGAGGTTAATGCTACCAATAAGATTTGTATTGTAATTAAACCTTCTGATAAAGTGCGAAAGTCCTTCAGCTGCATACGCAGCAAGGTGATAAACATAGTCAAATTTGTACTGTTCAAAAAGACTTGTTACGAGCAGGTGGTCGGTAACACTTCCCTGAATAAAATGTGCACCATCCGGAATATGATCCTCAAAGCCTCCACTGAGGTCATCAAGTACAATAACTTCAAATCCCATCTCAAGACAATATCTGACTACATGAGAACCGATAAACCCGGCACCACCTGTTACTAACACATTTTTTTTCATACTATATCTTTTGACGATTATAATTTCTCGACCCACCGGCTGTACCACAGTTGAAATGAAAGCAACTGCCACAGTTTCTGAAACTGTACCCTTTCACCCCGAAGATATTGATCACGTAACAACACAATGGGTCCGGGATCAAACAAACCTGTTTTAGCCAATTTCTCAGGAGATAAATAATATTCCAACAGCTCTTTCAATTCATCTTTAAACCAAACCGTAAGTGGCGCTATGAATGGCTTCTTAGGCCTCTCCATCAATTCCTTTGGAATATAACGATGTACCACCTCCTTCAGTAACCATTTCGTTTTATCTTGTCTGATTTTGAA
>JBILSG010000239.1:0-4358 GCA_044372235.1 Chitinophagaceae bacterium | reverse complement strand
AATAACTGAACCACGTGAAGCCATCACATTGCCATAGCGGGTGCCGCAGAAAATTGTTTTTGCATCATCCAGGTTTCTGGATTTGGCCACCATCACTTTTTCCATCATGGCTTTAGACATACCCATCGCATTGATAGGATATGCAGCTTTATCTGTACTCAGTACAACCACTTTCCGCACTTCATATTTTTCTGCTGCAGTGAGCAGGTTGTCTGTGCCCAATATATTTGTTTTAACAGCTTCCAGCGGGAAGAATTCGCAAGATGGAACCTGTTTGAGTGCAGCGGCATGGAAGATATAATCCACGCCCTTCACAGCCGGTTCAACACTGGAAATATCCCTTACATCACCGATGTGGAATTTAAGCTTGTTGTTGTTCAGCAGTTTGCGCATGTCATCCTGCTTCTTTTCATCACGACTCAGGATACGTATTTCACTGAAATGATCTGTATGAAGAAATCTTTGCAGTACTGCATTTCCGAAACTTCCTGTTCCGCCAGTGATGAGTAGTTTTTTGTTTTTAAGCATAGATTATATTTGGGGTTTTCCCTTTTTTTTCGTATATTAACTAGTATATACGGATATCCGTATATGCTTATTGTGCCACAATAGTATTACCTGCTTCCAGAACAATTTCACCCTGCATGCTTTCATAAAATTGCCTCAGTCCAGATTTAAATATAACAAAGTCATATTTTTCAAGAAAATATTGTCGGATTTGGACTGCATGTTCAGTATCCTTGTGTTTGGGAAGGGAATACAACACATGCAGGAAGGCTTTAGCATCATTGTACGGGATACAGAAGCCAAGTTTATTAGTTTTTATTTTTTCAGCAACATCAACCTGGCCATCGGATACCAGAACCGGAGTGCCAACCATGGTACCGTCATAAAATTTAGTAGGGATGGCAAATTTATAGTTCAATGAATCCGGACTGCATACGATAGGAACAATAGCAGATTGTTGCATAATCCAGAGTGCTTCCAGGTAAGGAACCTTGCCAAGGTAAGATACGTTTGATTGTGACTTAAAAAATGCAATATCCTGAACGTCTCTGAATGCACCTGCTATAACAAAATGAATGCCTTCAGGTTTTTGTCGGATTACTTCAAAAAACATTTTCCTTCCCCTGTCTTCTGAAAAATAGCCAATTATAGGAACTATTTTAGTCTCAGGGCGTAGGTCCAGTTTTTCGTGCAGGGAATCCTTTCGTATTATGTCCAGCTTGTCTGTTGTGGAATTCGGCAGAATAAAATATTTATCTGCCTGCATTTTAAACAAACCATAATGCGTAAAATATTGCTGATCAGGGAAAAGAACCCTGTCTGAAAGTTTAATAAATATATTATCAGTTAGTCTGAGTAAATACCTGACAGGCGCCGGCAATCGGAACACAACTGCAAAATAATCACGCGGGTCATAAATAACCTTACATTTTCGGTTAAAAAAGTATTTGTAGACAAGTGCCGGCACGATGGTATAGATATAAAATGCGCAGATGACCTGAGGTTTAGTTTTTCTAACATTGCGCAGCAACCACCATTGAAACTGGAGGGTAATCAGTAAAACTTTCAGGCTTCTTGGAGGAGCCTGAACCTTAAATGGTGTTTTCCTGATGCCGTCATAAAGCGCATCAGCATCTTTTAGCTGAACACCAGCACGTTCCCAGTAAAAAAATTCCAAGTTGGGGAAAAGATCTTTGGCAGTTTCGAGTACCCTACGGGTGGCTGTTGTATTGTCAAAGTAATCAGGATAAAGGAAAACGGTTTTACGCAACATCCTCAGATTCGTTTTTATTCAGGGATAGAAATCTGGTCATTAAAAATAGCAATAGAAACCCATTACTGAAAATTGTACCTATCAAACCAGCAGAATAAAGGTAATAAAAGAAAAGGGGCATCATAGCAACCAGTACTTTATCACCAGATCTAATGGCGTAACGAACAATCCAGCCAACGATAGCGGCAAAAATAAAAACTCCTACATAGCCGAAATTAATATATGCTTCTATGCCAAAGAATTGGTTAGCGTTGCCTGTGTCTGTTCCACCAAACTGATTCTGAAAGAGGAGCCGTTCAAAGTTTATTCTCTCAACACCTGTAAAAAGGGCCAGAATAGAACTTGATGCACCCATGAGGTATTGTCCGTTTAGCTCATTGATAAATACACGTACTCCATCAAGTGCTGTAATTATTGGAACAACACCAGCGCGCCACAGGAGTTTTTCAGTAACATTAGTTGGAGTGAACAAAAGTGAAAAAACACCTTCGTCATTTTCTTGAGAAGGTGAAGAGCTCATTCCTGCCAGGATAAACATAAACATGAGCACTGATACCAATCCAACAGCCCCCTTAATTAAAAACAACTTCTTATTGCTTGACTTTCCGTAAAGAATGAAAAATACAGGTATAACAAGTTTGAGAAAGAAGGCTTTTTCCAGGAAGGAGACACAATAAAGAAAAAAGAACAAAGCATAGACAAATCTGTAGCGGTATTCCTTCTCAAAACTCATGGCAATAAGATAGGGCATTACCGCTCCTGTGATGATAGCAACAATATAACTCAGCGAAGACTCCCATCCGGTTCTGGCTTTTAGGAATGCTTCCCGGTGTTCAGCAAGGTCTTCTGCATCAGCACCCCGCAACGATTCAATAATGGGAATTTGAGGCGCCGTAATAAAAATCACAAACACTACCAGAATAAAGAGTACAAAAATCAGGAACAGGAGACTTTGGTAGTTGATGATAATCCGGGGAAGTGGCAAACTAATTGCAGGCGTCAGAAACATACTTAAAAGGTATCCGCCAAAAGATAACAGAGAAATATTAACTAAAATACCAACAAATTCCGGGTATAATTGAAATGCAAAAATATATGGCACCAATGCATAAGGTATGACAAACACAAACAGATATGCCAGGGCATAGTTGCGTTTCAAATTGGGGGAAATATCACCTACCATTAATCCCATCAGGCAATAACTGAATTGATTAAATAGTTCTTAAGCGGTTGGCCCTGAACCTGAGTGGCAGGCACTTCATAACCGATCTTATCTTTTCGCCAGCATATTTCAGGAGGCAGGATATCCTCCATACCTTTTCTGAGAATGTACTTGGTAAATCCTTGTCTGAATTTAAAACTATCAGGCAGAGAGAATACAAATTCAACCAGTTCATGACTAAGAAATGGCAGCCTCACTTCAAGCGAATGAGCCATTGAATTTCTATCAGCATAACGCAAAAGCTCCTGTAATCCACCTTTGAAGGTGGCATAATGCAACATACCGTGGAGGTTTTCATGCATGTATTTTCTGTTATAAAAAATCCTTTCTCCCGGACTTACAAGGCTGTTGATAAATTTTGAATCTGCTGAGTTAGAAATTTTTTGCTGTATAAGAAGGAGTTGATCGATTAGTTTTGAACCCATGAATTGTTTTACACGCATCCTTCTTACCCTTCTGTCAATTGAATTAATCGTATTTTCTGCCTGTGCAGACTGAAAATCAGCAAGTTCTTTTTTATATTGTTTCGGATTGTGTTTTTTCAGGTCCATCAGGTAACTGTCGATCAGTCCAGGATAACCACACAGATATTCATCAGCACCTTGCCCATCGAGTAAAACAATCACCCCATTATTTCGGGCTAATTGCATGACTTCATATTGAGCAGCAATACTCAAAGAATTGAAAGGTTCGTCCTGATGGGCACTAATTTTATCGATATTATGTGCTACAGACTGATCATTTGGCGTGCAGGAATATCCTTCTGCCATGACACTTTTCAACAACAGGTCGATATAGGCGGATTCATCCTTCTTGAAGCCTGGGAACCTTGCAGAGAATGTTTTTTGTATAACTGTTTTCTCTTTAATCTGATTGATATTTGCTACAACAACCGAGCTATCCAGTCCTCCGGAAAGACTACTCCCAACAGGTACATCAGACCTGAGTCTTCTTTTTACAGACTCTTTGAAAAGGCTGGCAAATTGATTTTTTGCATCGTCGTCTGATATAGTGATTGGTTCATACTTTTCTGATATTTGCCAGTAACACTTTAGCTGCCTTATTTTCCCAGATGCAGAAACGAGCATGGAATGTGCTGGTTTAAGTTGTGTTACATTTTGATAAAATGTTTCAGAAAGGTCGTCTGGATTGAAAAGACTTTTGAAATAATAAAAATTAAAGAGCATTCTTTCATTGATCTTTTTAGGGAGACCAGCAGCCCAGAGTGCCTTTATTTCAGATGCAAAAATAAACTGACCTTCATGCATTGCATGAAAAAGCGGCTTTTCACCAAACCTATCCCTTGCCATGAACAGGAGCTGTTCTTTTTTATCCCATATGGCAAAAGCAAACATG
>JBILSG010000238.1:0-4361 GCA_044372235.1 Chitinophagaceae bacterium | reverse complement strand
TGATGGTCTTTTCAACCGGTAGGCGGAACATACGGAGTGGTTTCCGGTTTTCGGTGGCAATCAAAAAAGGACTGTTGCTGATGCTGGCAAGAGTTAGGGCTCTGGCATCACCTGGAACAAAGAAACCAGATTGATCAAATCCAGCAGGTATAAAATTCTTTTTACCATTGTTTACGAGTACAAGACCATTAATGGCATCTGCCCTGCCCTGACTGGTTTCCATTCCATAATCATTACCGACTAATAAAAGATCCGGCAACAAGTCACCGTTTATATCCCTTGTTTGCATGCCATACAATGGTGCAGCCTGAGCTTCTATTGGCAAATCATGCAGACGAAACTGGCCACCACCCATGTTTTCAATCCAGCTGCTTTTCATATGATTGCTCGTTCTTATCTCTACGCCCTTCATTTCCTCACTGGTAAATACGTCACTCACAGTAGCGCGACCAAAATCCGCATAATGTTCGAATTTTTTCCTGATCAAAATAAGCTGTTTCTGCATATCATCTTTAGAATGATAAAAATATTCGTTTCTCTTGCCTGAAGAATCTGGAAAATAGCAGGATATAAAAGCATCATAAGAGCCATTTTGGTCAAAGTCCTTGCTGTAAATCCGGAGCGGTTCATTAGAAGAACATTTGAAATACTGATTTAATCCGAAATTACCTGCCACATAATCCATGTCTCCATCGAGATCAAAATCTGCGGCCGCCAAACTGTTCCACCAACCTGAAGCAGCATCTATTTCAGGCGATTTAATTCGTTCGAAGCTTTTACCAGTATTTTTAAGAAATATAAGCGGACTCCATTCACAGGCCAGCACCAAATCCATGTGCTGATCGTTATCAAAGTCAGTCCACAATGCATCACTTACCATGCCTATTTGCTTTAGTCCGGTAAACCATTGCTCGCTAACATCGGTAAACTGTAACTTTCCTTGCTTGGAGTCATTCCGGAGTAAAAAAGACTCACCAGGGAGTGGATAGGCTTTCGGTTTAACCCTGCCACCTACAAATAGATCCAGATCTCCGTCTCTGTCAAAATCAGCAGCCTTGATATTTTGTCCGGATGCTGCTCCGGCAGGAAGAGCAGAGGTGACAATGGTAAAGTTTCCTTTGCCGTCGTTCTCGCAAAGAATATCCTGATAAAGTGGTGAACCTTCATCATGCTGGTAACTGCCGCGCACGATATACAAATCATTATCACCATCCTGATCTGCATCGAAGAGTAATAAACCCATATCCTCCTCTTTCAGCAGTTCTGAGCTCTTTAATTTTAATACCGTCTTTTTAAACCGTCCGCCAGTTTGCTGGAGAAGAAGAATCGGTCCCTGAAATCTACTGGAGCTGGAAAGCACAACATCATCCAATTGATCGCCATTCACATCACCTACTGCAATTGCCGGACCATATTGCGAAAATTTATGAGGCAAGGTTTTTTGTAAATTGAAATCAATAAAGTCATTTTCTTCATAAACGTAATCAATTCCAAGCGTTAACGGATCAACCGGTTTTACCCAAGTTGAAGATGACTTTTCGATTACGCGCCCAACAAGCTGTGCATTTTTATAATCAATAACTAAAGTCTGATCTGCATTTTGTTTGCCGATAATCTGTACCCTGCCATCCTGCCATTCAACGCGGATGGAATCAATTAATGTATTTGCACCAAGTCCAAAATGGAGGAAGGGTTCAGAAGTGGAGAGATAACCTCTTACACACTGACTTTCTGCAACCTGCTTACTGTTTCCTTGCCAGACGGTGACACGTGTGCCAAAACCATTCAGGTTTAATTTGGAACCGTTTAGTTTTATACGCAGAAAGTGCGTAGCTATATCTTTTTGCTTTGGTTTGTACAATGTGTTTTCAAATAAAAAAGCCGGATCGTCAATATTATTTGTAAGGATATCAAGATCTCCGTCATTGTCAAGATCAGCATAGGCTGTACCGTTTGTGAAACTGGGCAAACTGATTCCCCACTCTTTAGACTTATCTGTAAAAGTCAGATTACCATTGTTTTGATAGATAAAATTCGGGATTTTAACCTCAGGAATCATATCGAGCAATTCCTTTCGGGTAATGAGACTGCTGCTGATACTTTTCCTGAATGCGCCAAAGTCATGGTCAATAATATCTTTGGGAAATCCGTTGGTGATTAAAAGATCCCTGTAACCATCATTGTCAAAATCAGCAAAAAGTGGAGACCAGCTCCAGTCTGTTGCCTCTACACCTGCCATGAAAGCAAAATCACTGTAAAGGGGTAGCTTCGTTTCAGGATTTATACCCTGATAAACCTGAAAAGCATTGCGAACATACTGATACTCATAATTATATTGTTCTGTGAATAGATAATGATTGTAGTTATTGGCATTCATATTCACCTTCTTCCGCTTATTATCCTGCGGAAGCATTTCCACTGTAAACAGATCTCCGTGACCGTCATTGTTGATATCCGCAACATCACTGCCCATAGAAGAGTATGATTGATGCTTAAATACATTTGCAACCTGGTTGGTAAATGTACCGTTCTTGTTGTTGATGTACAACAGGTCATTGGAGAGATAATCATTGGCTACAAAAATATCCTCGAAACCATCCTGATTGAAATCATGAATCAATGCAGAGTGGCTGTAACCCCCCCAAACTATGCCTGCTTCCAGCGATACGTCTTTGAAAACAGCATGCCCTTTTACAGAATCAAAATCATTTCTGTACAACAGATCTCTTGTAAGTGATTTACCATCGGGAAAACGGGTGATAAATTGATTCGGATATTGCATGTCAATAAAGTTGACTGCAACAAAAAGATCGAGGTCACCATCATTATCGTAATCAAAAAATGTTGAAATTGAATTGTGGGTATCATCAAGAATGCCATAGTCTGACCCCATTTCCCTGAAAGTTGGAATACCTTCACTGTTATTTCCTTGGTTGATGAATAGATTATCGCGCAACATGATGCTGTCTTCAATCATGGTGTTGCATACATAAATATCCTGTAGACCGTCCTGATTGATATCCACGATAGTTACACCAGATGACCATTGTCCTTTATATTTTTGAACACCTGCCTTTGCAGTTACATCTTCAAATTTCAGGTTTCCTCTGTTGAGGTAAAATTTGTTTTCAACCTGATTACCGCAGAAATAGGCATCAAGTAATCCGTCTCCATTTAGATCTCCAACAGCTACACCAGCCCCGTTATAGGTAAATTCATTATCAAGAATATTGATGCTGTCGTTTACCGTGATCCTGTTGTTGAATGTTATACCAGACTTTTCAGCATCCACTATCTCAAAAAGATGTTTATCCTGGCTGCAAGCTGAAAACAAAACAAGAATGAAAACCCGAAAAATAAATTGCTTCATATAAAGTGCACGATTATAAGATCAGAGCTTAAAATTAAGCCTTTTTTAAAGCTTTGGATTTATTGCACAAAAAAGGCTGCACAAAATTGTGCAGCCTTTATAGTAATTATTAAATCCGTATTAATAACCAGGATTTTGCTTGAGTGTTGGAACACCGTCTTTAGCACTTTGCGTTATTGCTTTAGCAGGAAGAGGGAATACCTCGTTCTTGCCCGCAGTGAAAGTTGCTGTTCTGAGGTAACCTCTTCTAACACCATCTTTAGCATAGTAAGCGTTCTTAACCTGTGCAGCAACACCCCATCTTACGATGTCGAAGAAGCGGTGACCTTCCATTCCAAGCTCAATACGACGCTCGAAACGTACAGCCTTAGTAGCTACAGCCTTGTCAGTCCAAGCTGCAGTGTACAAACCAACTTGATAGTTAGCAGCTGGATTAGCGCCATCCATTACAAAGTCAGCTGGATTAGCAGCTCTTTGACGGATTTGATTAACTAAAGTACGCGCTCTTTCAAGGTTACCCAATTCAACTTCAGCTTCAGCCAATTGCAACATTACATCAGAAAGGCGAATCAACTTAGTGTTATTGGAGTTGTAACCAGAAGTCCAACCAGAAGCGTGAGTTACCTCAGCAACTTGAGACTTGGCATGTACATTCTTCATTGGAGCATAAGGACCACCATAAGACTGGTCACGAATCCAAGAAGAACCTGGGTGCTTACCCCAATCCAAGTATGGAAGACCACGGCGACCAACAGTACGGTCGATACGAGGATCCAAAGGACGCGTTTCAGGAGTGAAAGGATCTGAATCCTTCAAACCATCATCATTCTTTACATCTTGTGCATTGTAGGTATCCAACAAAGGAAGACCATTGGCATCAACTTGGAAAGAGTTTACGAGGTCTTGTGAAGGCTGATGAAATCCGCAACATCCTGCAGGACCATTGTTGTAAGGGAAGTTCAACACATCACCTACGTTACCAGCATCACCG
>JBILSG010000237.1:0-4362 GCA_044372235.1 Chitinophagaceae bacterium | reverse complement strand
CTGAAGAAGATGCAGATTGATTCACAGCTCAATCCCATTTACACTTTTGATTCATTTGTGGAAGGAGATTGCAACAGGGTAGCCCGCAGGGCCGGTAAAACGGTTGCAGAGAAGCCTGGAGCCACCTCTTTCAATCCACTTGTTGTTTATGGCGGTGTTGGATTGGGAAAGACACATCTGGCCCAGGCGATAGGCAATGAAGTGAAACGGTTACATCCCAACAAGGTAGTATTGTATGTAAGTTCTGAGAAGTTCATCAATCAGTTTCAGGACCACAGCAGGAATAATGCGATCAATGATTTCATTCATTTTTACCAGATGATTGATGTGTTGATATTGGACGATGTGCAGTTCTTCAACCGGGCAGAGAAAACCCAGGATGCGTTCTTTGCGATATTCAACCATTTGCATCAATCAGGCAAGCAGCTCATTCTCAGTTCAGACAAGCCACCCAAAGACCTTGAAGGTTTACAGGAACGTTTGCTCAGCAGGTTCAGGTGGGGATTAAGTGCAGATTTGCAGGTACCTGATTACGAGACCCGGATAGAGATTTTGGAGAAGAAGATGAAGAATAACGGGCTGGATTTGCCGAAGGATGTGGTGAAGTATATAGCTTATAATATACAGAACAATGTGCGGGAGTTGGAAGGTGCGTTGATATCGTTGTTGGCACAGTCGTCTTTGAACAAGCGTGAGATAGATCTTGACCTGGCCAAGAAGGTGTTGCGGAATTTCATCAAGACTACATCAAAGGAGATTACGATAGATACGATACAGAAGATGGTATGTGATTTCTTTGATTTGCCTTATGACAGGTTGTTGCAGAAGACCAGGAAGCGTGAGATTGTGCAGGCCCGTCAGATTACGATGTACCTTGCCAAGATATTTACCAAGAATTCGTTGAAGACCATTGGTGAACATTTCGGCGGAAGGGATCATACTACGGTTATACATTCCTGCCAGACTGTTAAAGACCTGATGGATACCGACAATATGTTCAGGGAGAGTGTGATGGAGTTGCAGCAGAAAGTGCAGTTGGCGGCGATGTAATGATTTTGCCCATTTTTTCCTGAATACATTTTGGGGTTTGCAGGTTTTTATGTAATTTTGCAGTCCCTGAAAAAGAATTTCAGACGGTGAGGTGGATGAGTGGCTGAAATCAGTAGTTTGCTAAACTGCCGTACGGGTAACTCTGTACCGCGGGTTCGAATCCCGCCCTCACCGCAGTTTTTTTTCAGGATGTTCCATGTAGCTGGTACATTAAAAAGTTCGGGAAGTAGCGCAGGCCGGTAGCGCACCTGGTTTGGGACCAGGGGGTCGCAGGTTCGAATCCTGTCTTCCCGACAAAGAGCATCAAGAAATTGGTGCTCTTTTTTTATGCTTGAACTTTAAAGCATAGTTCGTTTTACAATTTATAACCTACTTCAGCTTCTATATGCCGAATCGTATTAAGTCCATATTGCTTGTTGTCTTACAGTTTGTATTTATTTTGCTGTTGCTTTCGGGTTCTCCTTTAAAAAATATTCCAGCATTGGCTTACGCATTTATTATTTTGTCCATCCTATTGGTTTTTTGGGCTATAGCAACCATGAAAAAAAGTAAATTAAGAATCCTGCCCGAACCTTCACCTCATGCTACTTTAATTACCAATGGGCCCTATCGCTTTATCCGTCACCCAATGTACACAGCTATTTTAATGGGTAGTGTAGGGTTATTAATTCATCAGTTTACATGGTTGCGTTTATCAATTTTAATCGCTTTGGCTATTGTATTAGTCGCTAAACTGACTTGGGAAGAAAGGATGCTGCTGCAAAAATTTGAAGCATACAGGGATTATATGCGGCGGAGTAAAAGACTACTCCCTTTTATTTTTTGACCTTTCTATTTAGTATTTAGCACAACAAAAGAATCGAATACTACCACAACAAAAAACGGCATATAGGATGGTGGAGACAAAAGCAATGAATCACTTCGGGGAGTCAAACATCAGAAGATATTTTGAAGGTCCGGGTAACAAGAGGATCTGTTTCCAGCAAGTCAATGCTAAAGGTTAGGGTAGCTATTTTGATTTTTAATTCAGGAAATATGCTTTTCACAATACTAAACTTAAACCTGATAAAAGTTTAGTTTAATCTCTTCTTGAGTCAGCCTCTTAGTTTATTTCCACTATTGGATCTTTACTTAAATAGCCTAACGATTGTAAAAACATATCTGTTTCTGCAACCGTTTTTTTATAGTATTCTAAATTCTTGTAGTTAAAAAATCCATGTCCTTGGCCCTCGTACAAGAATAGCTCACACCTGCTTTTTACTTTCTCCATTAATTCTTTGTAATGCTTTGCAGTTTCAACCGGAATTAAATGATCTTTATTTCCCAGAAAAACTATAGTAGGTGGTGCGCTGCTTTTAATATTGTGGAGGGGAGAAAAGTTTTTGTATGCATCTCCAATTCTTTCATATCCATATCCTCCCGGACCGTTATCAAATACGGGATTGTATAGTACCAAAGCATTGGGTATGCTGCTTATGTACTGGTTGTCTGTACTTTCATTGTAATCAGCAATCAATGCCGTTGCTGCTGCTAAATGTCCGCCGGCAGATCCGCCAGCTGCTATAATTTTTGAAGTGTCAATATTTAATTCGCCTGCATGTTCTCTGATGAACCTGATTGCAGATTTGGCGTCTTTCAATGCCTCAAATGGCGTTGTTTTTTGTCGGTCTTTGACCCTGTAATCAGCAAGGAAGCATGTAATACCCCTTTTGCTGAAATAAATAGCCTGGGGTTCAAACTGTTTGATAGTACCACTTGTCCAACCACCTCCAAAAAAGAATACCATAGCAGGTGATTTTTTTGATGGGTTATCAAATACTGAAGCGTACACACTTAAGGATAGGTTAGTAGAGTCAATTTGCTTGTAAATCACTTTTTTTTCCGCAAAGTCAATTTTGTTAGTAGCATGTATGCCTT
The DNA here is from genome assembly GCA_044372235.1 of Chitinophagaceae bacterium. Taxonomy (GTDB): domain Bacteria; phylum Bacteroidota; class Bacteroidia; order Chitinophagales; family Chitinophagaceae; genus Pollutibacter. The sequence continues at coordinate 1,395 of JBILSG010000237.1, read as the reverse complement.
CTTGTGATTCCGATAGTACATTATTGACATTGAGATTTTGCCCCTTGGCAATGAAAGAAGATGCCAATAAAGGAATAAACGTCCATAGTTTGACTATTTTACTACTTTGCATATCACAAAATACGTAATTCTGTAGCAGTGACGGTTTAAGTCATTTAAATGATTTGTATTTGTGCCACCTTGGGGTAGCTTTTTTTTAAAACAAAAGACAGCTGATAAAACCGCCTAAGCTGTTTTCGTTGTGTCGCATTGGACCGTAATAGTCAATGTTGGTCCCGGCGCCAAAAGTGAAATCTTTGAAATTGAAACCGGCTCGTGCAACTGCAAAACTTCTGGAGTGGGTCCCTTTCACTGTGTTATGCGCATAGAGTCCTTGCAGTCGGGAATAAAACCGCCATTTTTCATTGATTCTGGGTTTATATTCTACCAATAAAACACCATCAACATTCCTATCTTTCGATAAATCCACTCTTGCATTGGCCACAACCAACCAATTTTCACTGGCTTTGGAATAAATCAATCCTGCCGATGGCCTTATTCCGGTTACCGGTGTCAAATGGAATCCACCACCAAATTTCAGCCCTTTTACAATTTCATAGGTAACATGCGCTTGTGTCATATGATCATCCACGCGATTGTTTTTCCATTCTCCAACCAAATTGGTAATGCTGAAAAAGCCAAATTTGGGAACGCTCTGAATTTGCTTGTTCATGATCATTTGGAAACTCATACCCCGGTTGCTGAATAGTGCTTCTGTATTCAGCGGAGGGTTCTTGAATTTGGTTTCTTTTTGCTGGGCGAAACTGTTTGAATAAGAAGCTGAAATCCAAATGATAAGTGCAAGACGAACCACAACTGTCATTTTCATATACAAGAGTTTCCGATTGGTGATTTGGTGCAAAAATAATGGGAAGTTGCATCGCCCTCTTCAATTTTGGATAAAATGGATCAAATGCATTTCTGAGTTTTAAATGCACCTCAAATGGGTCCTTCTTTTTTGCGGAATGGATATTGTTTCAATATTTATGCTTGACAAATTGATGGACTTGTCATAATAAAGGATACTTTCACCAGATATAATACCCTGAATCATGAAGACAAGCAGGATTGAAGTGATGCAATATCTGGGACAGCATATTGATGGTGAAATTGCAGAATTTCTCAAAGACATCGATACCAACTGGCAGCCTGCTGATTTTCTTCCGGAAAGTAGTCATCCTGATTTTGCCCGTGAGATCAGTGACATACAGGAGCAGTGCCGGGAACTCCCTTATGACTACATGGCTGTACTGGTGGGAGATATCATTACCGAAGAGGCCCTGCCCACCTATGAGAGCTGGCTGATCGATATAGAAGGAATCAGCAAGGCTGAGCCACAGGGGTGGAGCAAATGGA
>JBILSG010000027.1:0-14038 GCA_044372235.1 Chitinophagaceae bacterium | reverse complement strand
TTTTAGGACATCTTGTAGAAATGGCGGAGGGAAGTGGACTAAGTGCTGAATTGTATTACGACAAAATAAAACATATTACAGATAATCTCATTAATTATATCAGAAAAGGATCCATACCTGGAGGAACAGTAAGAAATTGGGATAGTTATGGTGATAAGATATTACTTCAAGTAACGGAAGAAAGCGAAATGAAAAAAACAATATTAGCAGATCCACAAACAAGTGGAGGACTACTTGTTGCTGTTAAGGCTGAGGCTGAAAGTGAAATGCAGGCAATATTAAATGAAAATAACTTGCACGAATTTATAATACCTATAGGTAGGATGGTATGTAAAAAACAATATGTTATTGCTGTTAATTAAATAATTTGTCAATTTCAACAGATAAAGCCTGATCTTTTTCTGTAATTACATTACCAGCATCATGTGTGGATAACCAGATCTCTACTGTATTCCATGTATTACTCCATGTTGGATGGTGATTTAGTTTTTCTGCAGTTAAAGCTACTCTTGTAATAAAAGCAAAGGCTGAGGAAAAATCCGCAAAGGTGAATTTTCTGTACAACGTATTGTTTGTTAAAATCCAATTGGATGAACTCATCTTTGTAAATTGTTTTTTGATTTAATTCTTGACTGATCGATTGCAACTACCATTTGAACACCAGGTATGTTCTTTAGTAAAGATTGTATTTTCTCGAAATTATGTATGTTACCGTCAATACCTTTAAATAACCAGATATAATCAAGATGTTGTAATTCAGGTAGAAGAAATTCTCCATCATTTTTGTTGGTAAATAATTGGTAGTGATCCATTGATACCAGATCTTGATATTCATAAACGGTAAAAGAATAAATTCTTTGATTTTTAACTAGATTTATCTGCATATCCTCAGATGTCCCAAAATAAATATTGAGATGATATTGAATATGCCAGCAGAATAAATAATTTTTTAGGGTAGAAACAATACCAAGAAGATAAGAACCTTCAAAGAAATCAGGAGAGGTTGATTCTTCAAGACGGTATTTCATTTAAAAAGCTATTTCAAATTTTAGTTCCTGATCTTTCCGTAAAATAATAACGGTTGTCTGATCACCTTTCTTGAATTTAGATAATGCCTGCATATATGATTCTACAGATGATGTTTTGATGTCACCCAGTTGCTTGACAATATCACCAGCTAATATACCAGCTTTTTTTGCTGGTCTACTATCGGTAACACCATCAACACGAACACCATTACCACTGTATGAATAATCAGGCATGATACCCATTGAAACACTAAAGCGTGTAGATGTAGAAGTTTGTTGTTCTCTTGTTTTTAAAAAATCAATTCTCGAACCAGATTTATCATTAAGTATAAGGAGCTCAATAAAACGAATAATCTTAAACATGCCTACATAGTTAATCTTATCTGCATCATCAGATGGTTTATGATAATCAGTATGCAAACCGGTAAAAAAGAAAAGCACAGGAATATCTTTGCGATAAAAGGAAGTATGATCACTTGGTCCTGAACCACTGGAGTCTGTTTTGATAGAAAAATCCTTCTTCTCGATGGCAGAAATCATTTTATTCCAGGAACTACTTGTACCGTAACCACCTACAGTTATTGTTTTTGTACTGTCATTCATACGGCCTACCATATCCATATTAATCATATAGTTGACGGTTTTCAAATCAACAGTAGGGTTTTCAACAAAAAATTTGGAACCATTCAAACCTAATTCTTCTGCTGAAAATGCAATAAAAAGAAAATTATACTGTCTTGATTTACTATTTTTTAAGGCAAAAGCAAGTTCAATTAAACTTGCCGTTCCACTGGCATTATCATCAGCTCCATTATGAATAGCGGGAACACCACCTCTGATCATGGAATTTCCATCCTCACCATAACCCAAATGATCAAAATGTGCGCCAACAACTACTGTAAGAGGTGCTTTGTTATCAATGAAACCTATAACATTTCTCGCTTTTCTATAACGCGGCGAAACAGATATGTTAAGGTCAACAATATATTCTGATTCGACATCTGGAAATAAGTTTTGCTTTGATTTGACAGTCAGGTAGAACGCTGGAATTACTGAACTCTCAGATCTGTCTTTGGGATCAAATTGTATATTATCATTTAAAGAGGATGTATTGTAAAAAATTACAAATGGAACATTTTTTTCTTTAGCAGATTTAAGTTTTGAGGTAATTACATTCTGTATATCAAAGTGAGGATTATCCTTATTATCGTTTAGATCATCTCCGATATCTATCAACCAGGGCTGACCACTTTCGTTGATTGCAGGTGTAATATTTAATTTAAAGTTTGCTTTAGGACTGTTTGACAAGGGAAAGATGTCTTTACCAACAATACCTTTTACACCGTTAACCGTAAATAGTGAATTGCCATCTATGAATTTTCCTTCGTAAATATCAAAAGGTTGGTAAAAAGTGGCATTATTAATATTTCCCTTAGGTATAAGACCTATTTCCTTAAATTTATCCGCAATAAAATTTGCGGCTAGGATCTCACCAGAATCGCCGGCACGTCGGCCTTTCAGATCATCAGAAGCAAGATAAGAAACTTGAGATTGCAGATAACCAACAACTTTTTTATCCTTATTTGATAACTTTTGAGCAAATGTGTTTGAAGAAATAAAGACAAGAAAAAGGAGAAACCTGTACATAAAGGAGATTTACACAAAAATACACAGATGTTTTTATATACTTAATCAATGGTTAAGAACGTTTTACTTTATTCGTAAAGAAAGGAAACGTATACCTACTATATTTGTACTCATCGATGGCAAAAAAACCACATATAGCGCTGTTAGGAAACCCAAATAGCGGCAAAAGCTCACTTTTTAATCTATTAACCGGACTAAATCAAAAAGTTGGCAACTTTCCCGGGGTTACAGTAGAAAAAAAAATAGGGAAACTTAAAATTCAGCAAAAAACTGAATGTAATGTTATTGATTTACCTGGAACATACAGTTTGTATCCCAGAAGAAATGATGAATGGGTTGCTTATAAACAGATTATGTCTCCTGAAAATCAGGAAGAAAAAGTGGATATAGCAATCGTAGTAGCGGATGCAAGTAATCTGAGAAGAAATTTATTGTATGTTTCTCAGGTAATTGATTTGAAAATTCCAGTTATAGTAGTATTGACTATGATGGATATTGCAAAGAAAAGAGGTGTTAAAATTGATATTGATACACTTTCCAGGGAAATGCAGGTTCCAATTATTGCAGTTAATGCAAGAACAGGTAAAGGAATAGATCAACTTAAATCAAGTATTGGAATAATACTACAAACAGATACTGTAGGAAATGACTTTTATAATATTAATGAATTGGCTGAAAATGCCATAGCTGAGGTAAAAAAACTGGATAATACACTTAGCAACTATGGTGCCATTCATTATCTAATAAACCATGAATCGTTTCAATTAAATCAGGAAAAACAGGCTGAGATAGAAAAAATAGAAATTAAGTATCAATTTAACCATACAAAAATCCAAGCAGAAGATATTCAAAAGAGATATCAGAGGATAAGAATTGTGATGCAGAAATCGGTGGAAGAGAACAGCCCGGAGAAACAGAAAAAATTCTCTGAAAAACTCGATGATTTTTTTCTACACAATACCTGGGGTTACCTGATAATGGGTGTTGTTCTTTTTCTTTTATTCCAATCTGTTTTCTGGATTGCTGAATATCCTATGAATGCAATTGAAGAAGGAGTTGGATATGTTGGTGGAAAACTAGGAGAAATACTCCCGGAAGGATGGGTAACAGATTTATTGATCAATGGAGTTTTAGCAGGATTTGGAGGAATAATTGTTTTTGTTCCACAAATCATGATCTTGTTTGGTTTAATAACCTTGTTGGAAGATACAGGTTACATGGCCAGGATAAGTTTTTTATCAGACAGGATAATGAGAAAAGTTGGTCTGAATGGAAAGAGTGTGATGCCTATGATAGGAGGTTTTGCATGTGCTGTTCCAGCAATAATGAATGCAAGAAATATTGAAAACAGCAAAGAAAGGTTATTGACAATAATGGTTACGCCATTTATGAGTTGTAGTGCGCGTTTGCCTGTATTTACAATATTGGCATCACTTGTGGTGCCAAATGAATATATATTCGGTTTTTTAAGTTTACAGGGATTGGTTCTAATGGGGTTATATGTATTAGGAGTGGCAGTAGCCATGGGAGTGGCATATATTCTGAATATATTCATCAAAATAAAGGAAAAAAGTTTCTTTATCCTTGAATTACCCATATACAAACAACCTCGTTGGAAAAATATACTTATAACGATGGTAGAAAAAGCCAAAGTATTTGTGTTCGATGCAGGAAAAATTATAATGGTTATATCGCTGGTATTATGGGCTTTAAGTAGTTACGGACCTTCCGATAGGAGAAAAGTTATAGAAAATACGTATAAAGAACAGGTAAATAAAAATCCAGCTGATACTGAAGAATATGAAGTCTTAAAATCACAAGCTTTACTAGAAAATTCTTATGCAGGAATACTTGGTAGAACAATAGAGCCAGTAATCGCTCCGCTGGGTTATGACTGGAAAATAGGTATCGCATTAGTTACATCATTTGCAGCAAGGGAAGTTTTTGTAGGAACGATGGCAACAATATACAGTGTAGGAGGTGATGCAGATGAAAACAGTGAAACTTTGCGGAATAAAATGGCTTCTGCAAAAAGACCAGATGGAAGTCCCGTTTACACAAAAGCTACAGGTTATTCGTTACTCATTTTCTATTTACTTGCCATGCAATGTATGAGCACATTGGCAATAGTAAAGAGGGAAACCGGTAGCTGGAAATGGCCTGTTATACAGTTACTTTACATGACAGCAATAGCGTATTTCTTAAGTTTTGTTGTATATCAGTTAATGAGTTAGAAGACCACTAGAAATTAAATTGTTTTCCAGATCAGTTGCAGAAGTAAAATGTATAGATTTTATTCCAAAAGATTCGGCAGCAGCAATATTTCGAAGATTGTCATCAATAAAAATGGTATTCGATTTATCAATAGAAAATTTATTGATTAAAAGTTCATAGAAGTCATAAAAAGGTTTTCTTGTTTTTTCTTCACCAGAGACAAGTCTGCCATCAAACCAATGTAAAAATTCATATAATTCCAGTGCTTTGGGAAATGTTTCAGCACTCCAGTTGGTTAAGGCATAAAATTTGAACTTACCTGTTTTTCTTAGATTATTGAAAATAGTCACAGTTTCGGAGATTGGCCCTCCCAACATTTCTTCCCAACGGGCATAATAGGCCTCTATGAGGCTTTTATAGGCAGGATACTCATTAATTAAGATGCTATTAGCTTCGGCGATTAAACGACCTCCATCCTGCTCCTCATTCCATTCAGCGGTACACACATTATCAAAAAACCATTTTCTTTCAACAGAATCGGGAATAAGTTTCTTGTACAGATAGTCAGGATTCCAATCAATCAAGACACCACCAAGATCAAAAATTATAGTATTAATCTGATTCATAAAGAAATTTAAACGAAACCATTAGCCCTGCTGATGTCTAACATTTTTTTAATTGGCACAACGGCTTTTGTAAGCAAATCACCAGACAATATCAGCTCTGGACTTTCAAATAATAAAGCTTGATAGATTTTTTCCAGGGTATTTTTCTTCATGTGTGGACAATCATTGCAAGCGCAACTGTTATTGGGAGGAGCAGGAATGAAAACCTTATGCGGTGAAGCAAGCATCATTTGATGTAATATTCCTGTTTCAGTCACAACTATAAATTTTTGTGCGGAATCCTGCTGAGAAAACTTAAGTAATTGTGTTGTAGATCCAATAAAATCAGCATATTGGAGTAGGTCTGCTTCGCATTCGGGATGCGCTATTATTTTGGCTTCAGGAAACTCAACCTTTAAATTGAGTAGTTTTTCTATGCTGAAAATTTCATGAACCATACATGCGCCATTCCACAATACCATATTCCTTCCTGTTTGCTTGTTGATATAAGCACCAAGATTGCGATCAGGCGCAAAAATTAAAGGTTGTTCTTCAGGAAAACTATTCACAATAGACATGGCATTACTGCTCGTACAAATTACATCACTAAGGGCTTTAATTTCAGCGGAACAATTGATGTAAGAAATAACTTTATGATCAGGCAGGCTTTCTGTAAATTGTTTAAAAAGGTCAGGGGGACAACTGTCACTCAGAGAACAACCTGCATCAAGGTCTGGAATAAGTACTTTTTTATGCGGATTTAAAAGCTTTGCTGTTTCAGCCATAAAATGTACACCAGCAAAAACAATGATGTCAGCATCTACATTTTCAGCAGCCTGAGCCAGTTGAAGACTATCACCCAAAAAATCTGCGATATCCTGAATGTCTGCTGTCTGATAATAATGTGCCAGTATAATGGCATTTTTTTTCTGCTTTAAATCTAAAATTTTTTCTCTCAGATTCATGTGAACAACTCCTGTATTAATTATATATCTATTCTTTATTTATAAAATACTTATTACTATTACGGCTGTGGAAATGTGTAGAACTTTAAAATAATCTGCTTTATTAAGAGCTATCCACAAATATCCACAATAATTAACAAACTATGTGTTTTAATCAACGTCCTTTAAACAGCTAAACAGGGTAATCTAATTAACAATCCAAATATTCTTAAATTAAACTATCAACATTTAAAAAAAGCCTGAAATCGTGTGGAAATCTTATGAGCAAAATGTGATAAAAAGGAAAAAAAACAACCAACCCACAAAAAGACAGTAACAGGGTATGCGAAATACACAATCTCAACATGTCAAAAAGTGCAGAAATTAACAGGAATTCGGTGTTATCCACAATTTGTTAATAACCATTTTTACCCTATTTTTGCCACCCACTATATTAATATAAGAAGGATATGTCAATTATTCAACAAATCAGGGACAAAGCAGCAGTTTTACTGACCACGATGATCGCAATAAGCCTTATAGGTTTCCTCGTTCAGGATGCCTTTATTGGGAAAAGCGGAAATATGTTTGACGGACAAGCAACTTCTGCAGGAACAATCAATGGTAAAAAGGTAGATATCATTGAATTCAACAATAAGGTAAACCTGGTTGAGCAAAATTACAGGTCTCAGGGAATGCAGACCAATGAAATGATGACACAAAGCGTCATTGAAAATGTATGGAACGGATATATTCAGGAAGAAATCATCCAATCTGAGGCTGCGAAACTTGGACTTACCGTAACGCCAAAGGAAATGGGTGCGGTTTTGTTTTCTGAAGAAGCACCACAGGAGTTCAGACAACTCTTTACAGACCCCAAAACCGGTGGTTATGACGTCAATGCTGCAAAAAACTGGTTCAACAACCTCAAAAAAAGCGCAAAGCCTGAAGATGTTGCAAATATTACTGCACAGTTGATTAATCCGATTGAAATAAACCTCCTTACCCAAAAATATACATCGCTGTTCACTCAGGGTTCATATGTACCAAAATGGATGCTTGAAAAAATGAATGCAGACAATGCCTCTTTTGCAACAGTAAGCTATGTTGGTGTACCATATACAATTGTGGCAGACAGTACCATTAAGATAACTGATTCAGAAATCAATGAATATGTTAAGGCACACAAGGATGAATTTAAGCAAGAGCATATAAAAAGCATCGCTTATGTGTCATTCGACGCCAATCCAACTGTTGCGGATTCACAAGCTGTTGTAAACCAGTTGGTTAATCTTAAATCTGCTTTTCAGGAAGCCTCAGATGCCAAGGCCTTTGTAACAAGGAATAACACACAGCTTCCCTATTTTGATGGCTTTGTGCTCAGTTCTAAAATGCAGATGTCTGCAAAAAATGAAATTGTTGCAATGCCTGTAGGTCAGGTTTTTGGTCCATATTTAGACGGCGGTGCATTTGTACTAGCCAAAAAACTAGACAGAAAAACTTTACCAGATTCTGTTAAGTGCAGACATATCCTTGTAGGCATTACAGATCCGCAAACTGGTCAGATGCGCAGAACAGACAGTGCTGCTAAGAAAACAATTGACAGTATCTACACGGTTTTGAAAACAGGTGGTGATTTTGGTACCCTTGCCTTAGCCTATAGCGACGATCAGGGTAGCAAGTCTAACGGCGGAGAATACAATTTCTCTTCACTTGATATGAACCTTGATCCTGAATTTTCAAAGTTCATCTTCAACAAACCAACAGGATCCAGAGAGGTTGTTAAAACATCCTTTGGATATCACATTATAGAGGTGTTGAATCAGCGCAATTTTGAAGAAGGTTTCAAGGTTGCCTACCTTTCCAAATCGATTGTTCCAAGTGAAACAACTGATATTACTGCTTCCACAGCAGCAACACAATTTGCAGCACAGGCAAAAGACATGAAAACGTTTGATGAAGCCGCTTCTAAAATGAAGCTGAACAGAAATTCCGCTGATAATATCAAAGAAATGGATTATTCAGCAGGAAATCTTCAATCTCGTTCACTTGTAAAATGGATATTCGAGAACAAGCCAGGTACTGTTTCAGAACCGATTGACCTCAAAGACCAGTATGTTGTGGCCATTGTAACCAATGAAATAAACGAAGGTGTACAACCTGCTACTGTAGCGCGCGTACTGGTAGAACCAACCCTCAGAAACAAAAAGAAAGCAGAACAGCTCGCTACAAAAGCAGGATCTGAGAAAAACCTTGACAAACTGGCATCCCTTTTTGGTGGAATTTCGGGTAAAGTTGACACACTCAGGTTCTCTGATCCGTTTGTTCAAAATTTAGGTACAGAAACTAAGGTTATTGGTGCAGCGTTTAATAAAAAGAACTTGTCTAATACATCAGGTGCTATTGATGGACAAAACGGCGTATATTTTATCCGTGTTGATCAAATTGGTGCACTTCCTTCAGCTGCTGTAGACCTTAATGGTCAGAAGAAAGCAATGGAGGGTCAAATAAAACAATACGCTGGTTACAGCACCATGGAGTCTCTTCGTAAATCAACTAAAATAGTTGACAAAAGAAGGGAAGCCGGATACTAGAAACAGACTGCTCATGAGAAAACAACAGCTCAGCCACCTCACAAGGGTGGCTGACGCATTTTTGCTAACTTTGTAAGATGGATGAGATAAGAAACAAGGTTGCGGAAAGTGGTTTGATTACCCTTGATCCAGAAAAATATTATCCGGTAAAAGAACCACAAACATTTGATATAAAAGACTTTCTGTACAGGGAGATGCTGTTACGGGAGAAAGACTACAGGGAGTCTATGGACCAGCATAACTGGTCTCAATATCAGAACGCTCATGTTGTAGTCTTTTGTTCTTCAGATGCTATCATTCCTTTATGGGCGTATATGCTTGTTTCTTCAAAACTGATGGGTATTGCTGGAAAAGTAACCGTGGGATCGGTAGAAGAAGCCATAAAAAGCGATTTTCTTGAGCGCATTCACAGCATAGACAGGCAAGCATTTGCGGATAAGCGGGTTATCATCAAGGGTTGTGGGGAAAAAGATATTCAACCTTACGCTTATGAGGCCCTTGCATCACACCTTTTGCCAGTGGTCAAATCCCTGATGTATGGTGAACCCTGTAGCACAGTTCCCATTTACAAACGAAAATAATCACCCGTTTTTTCCCGCATAGAAAGCCCTGGCTCTTAAAAGATCATCGGGTGTATCAATACCAATACTGCTGCTCTCTGTTTCAATCATGCGGATGCCTACACCATTTTCAAGGTAGCGTAATTGTTCGAGCATTTCAGTTTGTTCAAGCTCACCAACAGGCCATTGTGTAAAAGACATCAGCACTTCTTTTCTGAAGCCATAAACGCCAATATGTTTAAAATAAGGCAACGGTGATGTCTTGTTTCGCCTGAATGGAATCGGAGAACGACTGAAATACAAGGCATCCCCGAACTTATTGCAAACAACCTTAACCTGATTGGGGTTTTCCGGTTCATCACCCTCTCCAAAGCGTTTCATCAGGGAGGCAACTTTTACAGTTGTATCTCTAAAGCTATCAATCAGACTGAATAGTGGATTTGCATCAATAAAAGGTTCATCACCCTGTATATTGATAACCACATCAACATCCATATCCGCAATGGCTTCTGCAATACGGTCGCTGCCACTTTGGTGTTCCTTGACGCTTCGCTTAACCAGACCGCCAATTCCTATGATTTCCTTTTCAATTTCATCACTGTCGGTAACTACCCATACGGCATCGAAAAGCCTGGTTGCAAGCGCATTGCTGTAAACCATGCTAATTATGGTCTGGTCACCAATCTTGTGCATGAGTTTACCCGGAAAACGGCTGGCCGCGTACCTGGCAGGGATAACTGCGATAGTTTTCAGAATCATTTCAGTTTTTGAAAGGGTCTTTTCATCAGCGTCAGAAAATCTTCATCCTTTTCGTTGGGATAATACTGGTCAAGTCCGTAACGAAGTTCTCTCGGATCGAGTTTCATAAAAGTTCCCAGCAAGCGATCCCAGATAGAAAAAACCGCACCATAATTACTATCGGTATAGGGTTGCTTCCAGTGGTGGTGCACTTTGTGCATGTTGGGCGAAACCAGGAAAAAACTGAGGCCTCGATCTAACCAGCCGGGCAGACTGATATTGGCATGTGTGAATCCGGTGATGAAAACCAGCAGGGTCTGGTACATGAGCACAGCAAACATGGGAGCACCGGAAAACAACACGCCCAGATAGAAAAAAACGCCCCTCCATACTGACTCCAGCGGATGGTGACGCAGGCCCGTGGTTACATCCACATTGTTATCTGCGTGGTGAATGAGGTGAAAACGCCAGAAAAGCGGTACCTGGTGTTCCACGAAATGACAGAGCCAGCCTGCAAAAAAATCAAGCACCAGAAACGCGAGGACGATGAGCATAAAACTTCCGCCACCTACCCAGTAGATGAGTCCGAAGTTGTTTGACTTTGTCCAGCCCGCAATCAATACTATTCCACCTGCAATCAGGGTATGGATTACAAAATGAATGGCAGTAAATCCAATATTTGTGGCAGCGTGCCGCCCCTTGGATTTCTTATAATGGGTATGCACAAGTGGAATGACATTTTCTATCAGCCAGAGCAAAACCATTCCTGCTATAAAAAAACCCGCTCTTTCGAGGGGTCTTTTTTCGAGATCGCTGAAATACGAAATCAACGTATCCATATAATGTTGTTTAATTTGACATGAGTGGCATAGCCAGCATCAACAGGTCTTCGTTTTCATCCTGCTCAACGGGCTTAATCAGACCGGCCTTGGTTGGTGTGGAAAGCTCCAGGCGTACCTCGTCGCTTGATGTACTGCCCAGCATTTCAATCAGGAAGCGGGCATTGAACGAAATCACGATGTCTTCACCATCATACTGGCAAGACATTCTTTCGTTTCCTTCAAAGCTGAAATCCACATCCTGCGCCATCAGGTGCAGCGCGCTTCCGGAAATATTGAGGGTAACCAGGTTGGTGCTTTTGTTACTGAAAATACTCACACGACGCAAGGCAGACTGGAAATCCTGACGGCCTATGGTCATTCTGTATGGGTTTTCGGCTGGGATAACAACCTTGTAATCTGGGAAACGGGCATCCAGCAACCGGCAGGATAATTCAACCGTGCCATGTGTAACAAACATGTGGTTACTGTTATAGGAAACAGAAATCTCATCTTCATTATCAGGCAGAGAAGATTTCAACAGATTCAATGGTTTTTTGGGAACGATGAAATTGTCGGCTTTGGGACAGTTTACTTCCTTAAGTCTGTAACGCACCAGTCTGTGTGCATCAGTTGCCACAACGGTAAGTCCTGTTTTCTCCAATTCGAAGAAAACGCCTGTCATAGCCGGACGAAGATCGTCGTTGCTTACAGCAAAAATGGATTTGTTGATGGCAGTAAGCAGCTGGTGGCTTGTCATAGTAAAAGCCGAAGTATCGTCTGCAGGAGGTTCTTTCGGGAAGTTATCCGGATTTTCACCCATCACCTTATACTTACCATTGTCGCTCGTAATTTCAATACCGAAGTTTTTGTCAATATCGAAAGTAAGTGGTTGGTTTGGCAGGTTTTTCAGGGAATCCATCAGAATTTTTGCCGGAATACACACCCTACCATTGTCTTTTGCTTCAATATCCAAGTGGATCTTCATGACCGTCTCAAGGTCTGTTGCAACCACTGTTAGCTTGTTGTTGTCTATTTCAAAAAGAAAATCTTCAAGAATTGGCAGTACGTTATTTGATCCGATTACACCATTAATCTGTTGTAACTGCTTCAGTAATGCGGATGATGAGACGATGAATTTCATTTGCTTTCCGATTTGTATATTGGCAAATATAACCCATCGGCGTGATAGGTTTTCATCTGATTTTTTGACATTTTGAGGAAAAAACAATTTAAATATGTTGAAAACGGCGTTGTGGCGATCACATTATCTTTAATTTGCCTTTGATGGATGAAGAGATCAGACAAAGAAGGGTTTTGACCCCAGAGCAGGCGTACGTTAAAATCAGGCATTTTTGTGCATTCCAGGAGCGAACACACCTGGAAGTGAAAAGAAAATTGTCCGGTTACGGCATCAGCTGGACTCAGGCTGGTGAGTTGTTGTCTAAACTGATTGAAGAGGGCTTCCTCAATGAAGAACGATTTGCGAGGTCTTTTGCCGGAGGAAAATTCAGGATGAAGGGCTGGGGAAGGAAAAAGATAGAAGTCGAGCTCAAGATGCGGATGATTTCTGATTACAGCATCAGGGTTGCTATCCGGGAAGAGATTGATCCGGCAGAATATGAAAAAACACTCACAAAACTCGTTGAAAAGAAATGGAACAGTCTTAAGTCTCCCGGAGATACATTTTATACAAAACAGGCTAAAACCCGTCAGTACCTTTTGGGAAGGGGCTATGAAAACGACTGGATCTCAAGGATTATGAAAAAATTTATTGATGGACAAACTAACGATAACAACCATTCAGACTGAACTATTCTGGGAAGATAAGGATGCAAACTTGCGTATGCTTGAAGCCAAAATCAGGCAAATTGCTGAAAAAACACACCTGATTGTTTTACCTGAAATGTTTTCAACGGGTTTCAGCATGCAACCCGAACGTTTTGCGGAAACGATGGAGGGAGAAACGGTGCAATGGATGCGCAGGTTATCAAATGCAAAAGGCGCAATTCTTACTGGCAGCCTAATCATCGAAGAGCATGGATCCTATTTTAACAGGCTCGTTTGGATGTTGCCAAACGGACAGGCGGGCTATTATGATAAACGGCATTGCTTTACCCTCGCCGGAGAAGATAAACATTATGCTGCCGGATCAAAGCGGCTTATCACCTCTGTGGGAGGTTGGCGTATACATGTACAGATTTGTTATGACCTGCGCTTTCCAGTCTGGGCGAGACAGCAGGTTCATGCTGAAGACGGGGCACCTGCCACGGAATATGATGTGTTGCTCAATGTGGCCAACTGGCCAGCCAAGCGCAGCCAAGCCTGGAAAACCCTGCTACAGGCTAGGGCCATAGAAAACCAGTGTTATGTGATTGGTGTGAATCGTGTAGGAACGGATGGGTTCGGACTGGAATATGATGGTGATACCACAGTTGCAGATCCGTTGGGAGAAGTGTTATACAGGCAAACTGGCGTGGAAGAAATGCATACCATTACATTGGAAAAAGAAAAGCTGGATCAGGTAAGAGAAAAGCTACCTTTTTGGAGAGATGCCGATGATTTTCAGATTTTTTAGGATAGAAATTGACATCACTATCATCATACTACCAGGTTTAAAGTTTAGTGTTGAGAGAGTTTTTTACACTCAACTCAATTGTCTCAACTTAATTCTCTCAACTCTCCTACTTTTTAAAAGCATTCCAGCCCTGAGCAGTAATGTTGTGTGTGTTGCCGCCCTTTGTTTGGAACTTTGTTCCCTCTTCGGCTTCGGCGATGTATCCTATCACGCTGATTTGTTCATTCAGCGTTAATTTTTCATAATCCTCTTGCCTGATGGTAAACAACAATTCATAATCTTCCCCACCGCTGAGCGCGCAGGCGGTTGGAT
>JBILSG010000236.1:0-4401 GCA_044372235.1 Chitinophagaceae bacterium | reverse complement strand
CGGTATACTATTTTATATTACTGATACTGGCGATATTGGGTTACATCGAATGGAGAAAAAAAGCTGATGCCCATGCCTGATGTGGTTATCAAAAAGATAGTACTGATCGGACCTGAATCAACCGGGAAAAGTACCTTGTCTGCATCATTGGCAGCTCATTTTTCCACCATCTGGTGCCGGGAATATGCCAGGGAGTACCTCCTAGAACATGGTAAAGATTATGATTTCAATGACCTGCTCACCATTGCAAGAGGTCAGCTCAGGCTGGAAGACACTACTGCAGCATTGCTTAGATTAAACCATGAAGGCTCGCCTCCTGAAAATCCGCCTGTGCTATTCATTGATACCGATATGTATGTGATGAAAGTATGGTGTGAGTTTGTGTTTGGTCAGTGCCATACAGAAATACTGGATCAGATTCTGGAGCGTCGCTATGATGGCTATCTGCTCTGCAAACCAGATCTTCCATGGGTTCAAGATGAATTGCGTGAGTACCCAGATGCGGAAACGCGCACCGCATTATACCATCTTTACAAAGATATCCTGATCAACCAATCCGTTCCCTGGTTTGAAGTACAAGGTAGTAACTCCGAAAGAACAGCCTCTGCCATCTCGTGGGTGACAGCATTGTTGAATGACGGGAACAGGAATTTGTAAGATGGGTTCCAATATTTAAAT
This sequence comes from Chitinophagaceae bacterium, assembly GCA_044372235.1. Taxonomy (GTDB): domain Bacteria; phylum Bacteroidota; class Bacteroidia; order Chitinophagales; family Chitinophagaceae; genus Pollutibacter. The sequence goes on along the minus strand of JBILSG010000236.1, from coordinate 3,723 downwards.
TTGTTCTCCGGTAAAATTCAACTGATAATGATGCAACAGCCAGAACAACCAAAGCCTGCAAGACTGTTCGCAATACAGTCGTGGTCTGACAAGAAACTAACAGTATTTTTTTACGCAACCTGGACTACCATCACCCTCATACAGGCATGGGGAACTGAGCTTTTTGATGATGAGGCTTATTACTGGGTTTACTCAAAGTTCCTCGACTGGGGATATTTTGATCATCCTCCCATGGTGGCATTGCTGATTAAAATGGGGACTTTCATGCTGCCAGGAGAAATAGGGGTCAGGTTATTTATCGTAGTTGCAGGAATTCTTACAATTCGACTCACAGAGCTTTTGGTAGCGCCGCATAACCTAAAGCTGTTTTATGCAATTGTGCTGCAAATGGGGCTACTCCAGATAGGCGGTATTCTGGCAGTTCCAGACATTCCGCTGCTATTGTTTACCGTTTTATTTTTCATCGCTTTTCAGCATTATGCGCATAAGCAGGGATGGAAGGAAACACTTGCGTTATCAATAGTCACAGCACTACTCCTCTACAGCAAATACCATGGGATACTCATCATCCTATTTACGTTGTGCTCACATGTATATTTGTTGAAGAAACCACAGACCTGGGCTGTTATTTTACTTTCCCTGCTCATCTTCTACCCCCATATAAACTGGCAGTTGAACCATGATTTGCCATCCGTCACTTATCATTTATTTGAACGGCTCTCACCACCTTACCGCATTTCTTTTACCCTTGATTATCTTGTGGGTCAACTGTTGATAGCAGGTCCACTTGTGGGCTTGGTGGTCATTTATGCAGCATTTAAATTTAAGCCCAGGCAGCCCGTGGAAAAAGCCATGTACTGGTCTATGCTGGGGATATACCTGCTTTTTTTCATCAGTTCATTTCGCACCAGAACAGAGGCCAACTGGACAGTCCCGCTGATTGTTCCATTGCTTTTGCTTGGTTACCGCTACCTAGCCGGAACAAACCAATTGCAACAGTGGATATACAGGTTGTTGCCTTTTTCCCTGCTTATCATCTTACTGGTAAGGGTTCATTTGCTTTTTGAAATTCCATTTCTGAAGCAATTGCCCAAAAGCGAATTCCATCAAAACAGGGAATGGACTGCTGCAGTAAAGCAGAAAGCAGGCGGAGCGAAAGTAGTCTTTACGGATTCTTACCAGCGGGCATCCAAATACTGGTTTTATACAGGAGATACGGCCTTTTCCCTGAATACAATACGCTACAGGAGAAACAACTACAATATTTGGCCTGTGGAAATGAAATTCCTGAATAAGCAGGTTTTGTTGGTAGGTTCAACCGGATCCGCCTTGCAGGGCGATACCCTTTCAACCGGGAGGATGAAACTAGTTGGTGCATTTGATCCCAAATTCAAGTCTTTTTCCCGCATCACCCTGGCGGTGAATGAAACCATGACCATCAAACCCAATGGTGTGCTCGAAACAGTGATTGAACTAGGTGCCCCAACTCAGAAAGCGGCAGACAGTGCTGCATGGCACAGGCCCCGCGTTTACCTAATTGTTTACCGCAATGCACCACTTAAACCTGTTATTCTTCCTACAGGTAAGCGACTTTATCCAGATTTTGGTAATAGCATGCATATCAGGATGTCAATTCCGGATTCCCTTCGTGAGACAACCTATAAAGTGCGTTGGGCCCTTGAGTCAAGTTTTACAGAACCCTCCGTAAACAGCAGGGCATATACACTTGTTAACGGGAGGATTCCACAATCGCCCTGATATCGGGGTCACCATCAAGGTTATTCATCTGCCGCAAGACCCAGGGGTATTTTCGGCTCACATAGGGAGAGATTGGCTTTACGGTGTACCTGACAGGATTAGGCAGGCAGGATGCAATTTTTGCTGCTTCTGTATTGGTAAGTTTACTTGCCTTTTTATTGAAATATTTCTTTGCCGCTGCTTCGATCCCAAATATGCCTTTTCCCATTTCCGCTTCATTGAGGTAGACCTCCAGAATGCGTTCTTTCCCCCAGGTCAGTTCGATCAGAAAGGTAAAATACACTTCCAGTCCCTTCCTGAACCAGCTTCTTCCTTGCCAGAGGAAAACATTTTTGGCTACCTGCTGGCTGATGGTGGATGCCCCCCGGATTTTTTTTCCTTTTTTCTTTTTGTTGTAGGCAAGGGCATTTTTGATTCCTTTGATGTCGAAGCCATTATGGTCTGGGAAGAGCTGGTCTTCAGCAGCCAAAACAGAAAGCTTAGCTGCAGTTGACATTTCGTCAAGGGATATATGTGTCCTTTTAAACCCGTTGCCACTCAGCAGGCTTCCTATCTGGGTCAATGTAACAGGTGGGTCTATGAAACGCAATAGGATGACATAAGTCAGGTGACTGATAACAATAAAAAGAATGATTTTTTTGATGAGCCTGATCACTGGGATTATTTGACTGGTATGTATTGTAGGTAATATCGCTTGCCCAGTGGAACTGAGCGCCGGTGAATTTTTTGCAAGACGAGTCCGCTCGCCACTGTTCCCCCTGAAATGGCCATTGTTACCGGCTCAATGGGTTGTTTGAGGTAAAGTCCGTTTACACTGTGAAGGAATGCGTAGGCTGTTCCGCCAATGATGAACAGCAGGCCATTACGGATGAAGCCAAAGCCACGCTGGGGTTTAATGACTTCACGAATTTCCTTGTAATGGTAGCGGGAGAGTCCTACTGAGACGGTATCCCAGAAACTGGTACCCCATGGCGTATAATTTTTTCTTTCATCGTAAATGTTGATGAAGAGACTATCATTTTCTATCTTTTTGATAGTGCCGGCAACTTCGTTGCCAGCTATGGTGATGAAATGCACCTGACTGTATGCAAGCCAGGTCTTGAGGGTTTTGTGTTTCCCTTTTTTCAAAACGATCATATCAGATCCCTGCGCATGCAGGCAGTTGCACAATGTTGTAAGTATGAGCGGTAGGAAAAGCCGGGTAAAAAAGATTTTTATTTTCATTTACCCAGTATTAAGGTTCTGTAAATCATGGCCAGTCCAAATAACACCAAGATGCTTCCAGCAATTTTATTGATGATCCGGATATTTTGTGGTGTCAGCTTATGCCTTACTTTGGCGGCAAGCATCACCTTGATGATATCAGCGATAATATTGACAAGCAGGCAGATGCCAAACAGTACGATCCTTTCCACTGTAGTGGCTGTAGCCGCAAACGCTGTGGCATTGATAAGCCAGAAGAGCATTACACTGGGATTAAGGGTATTTATCAGGAAGCCAGACATAAAAGCTTTGGTGAATGCTTTTGTGCCAAATTGAACAAGCAGGGTGTTCTTATCTTCCCCGAAATAAACTTTTTTGAAAAACAGGTAGAAGACCCCAAGTGAAATAACGAATCCACCTCCCACATAACTGATGGCAGATTGAAAAGCCAGCGCATTGTGCACCAGTGATGAGAACATATTGCTGATGACTACCAGTATGATATCGCTCAGCCATACCCCGGCTACAAAACTGAAGCCTCCTTTATGGCCATTGTTGATACTTTGTTTGAGGATAGTGAAGATTACCGGCCCTACTGAAACAGCAAGCACCAAACCCAATCCCAGTCCCTTTACAATCGCTTCAATCATCTTGCTTTACTACATTTTACAGATTACGTTCTTTGAGGAACATTTTCCATTCATCCAGTTTAGTACCCTTCAGCACTCTTGGGAATTTATGCTGACCTCCCATCTTTCCTTG
>JBILSG010000235.1:0-4404 GCA_044372235.1 Chitinophagaceae bacterium | reverse complement strand
GGATCCATGATGTGGCAAGCCATATCACCAAGAGAACCTGTACCATAAGCCCACCAGCCTCTCCAGTTAAATGGAAGGTAAGCCGGATTATAATCTATTTTCTTTGCAGTGCCCAGCCAGAGATCCCAATCCAGTTCGTTTGGAGTCTGAAAGTTTCCTGTAGGGGTAGGAATACCCTGTGGCCATACCGGTCTGTTGGTCCAGCACTGTACATTTGTTACCTCACCTATCAAACCTGCATTGATCAACTCCTGAGTTCTGCGTACGCCATTACCTGATCCACCCTGATTACCCATCTGGGTTACAACCTTGTATTTTTTAGCTGCTTCGGTCAACACCCTTGCTTCATAAATATCATGAGTAAGCGGCTTCTGCGTGTAAACGTGCTTGCCAAGTTGCATGGCAGCCAGTGTGGCTACAGCATGTGTATGGTCTGGTGTAGAAATGGAGCAAGCGTCAATGACATCTTTTTCCTTCTCCAACATCACCCTGAAATCACGGTAGTAGTTGGCTTTCGGATGAAGCTTCCTTGTTTTGGCCGCAGAACGATCGTCTACGTCTGCCAAAGCAACAATTTCTACATTCGGACTTTTGAAAAACTCAGCGAGATCGCTTTCTCCCTTACCACCAGCGCCAATGCCGGCGATACGTAATTTATCACTGGGTGCAACATGACCGCGACCAATTACATGGCGGGGTACAATGGTGAAAGCCGCCATGCCCATGGCACCGGCCTTGATGAATTTTCTCCTTTGGAGGTTTTTGTTAGACATACTGATCGTTGATTGGTGAATATGTGGGTTTAACTGTATTTAACGCATTCTTTGTTTTCTTTCTCCGTATAGGCAACACCGTATTGCTTCAACACATCATCTGGTACGCCATTCCATTGATTGGGCTGATTACCAGCATACCCAATATCAGCCACACCAATTTTAGATGTGTAAAATCCTGTTGCAGTAAGATCCCGCATGAGGTTGAAAAAAGCAACTCCCTGTGCTACTTCAGGCTTAGCTTTCTTGGGATACGCAATTTCATCAACAAGTTTGATGCGGTCTGCCTCGCTGCACTGCTTGAAAGACTTGCCAAACAGTTTGGTAGCCCTGAGGTCAAGCCAACGCAATCCGCCCCGCATGGGGGTTTGGTTAGATGGCATGTCCTTCACAATAAATTCAATGAATTCAGGCACCTTGGCCTCAGAAGCAGATCCACTTACCTCATCTTTCGGAATAATGATATCTGCCAAGATGGTGATGGTTTCCATCTCGTGTTGCGTGAAAAATGTTGCAGAAACAACCTTGTCATATTGCGCAACCTCTTCCGGCTGTCTATCTAAGGTGAATCCATCTGCCAGCAATCGGGTTGCCGCATCTTTTTTATTGTCTCCCGTTTTACAGGCGTCCAGCAAAACTGCTCCGCCTATGGTGCCGAGTGCTATCGCTTTGAGTGAGTTTCTCCTATCCATTTTGAGTTGTTATAAATTGGTATTAAGATATCAGCAAAAATCTTGTCACTTGTCACTATTTTATATATTCCTCTTCTTCATTTCATCCATCAGGTATTCAGAAGCCCTCATAGACAGTGCCAGGATCGTCCAGGTAATGTTTTTATCTGCCTGAGACACAAATGCGCCACCATCCACAACAAAAAGGTTCTTACAATCATGTGCCTGGTTGTGTTTATTCAGGGCCGAGCTCTTGGCATCATTACCCATCCTTACCGTTCCGGCTTCATGAATGATTTTTCCAGGTGATTCGAGTCCGTAACTGTTCTCCGGACCATCATCGCCACCCCAGGTTATCACTGCTCCCATAGAATGCATGATCTCCTTGAAAGTTTCTTTCATGTGTTTGGCTTGTTTCACTTCGTGATCAGACCATTTCACATTGAATTTCAATACCGGGATACCATATTTATCAACAACGTTGGGGTCTATCTCGCAATAGTTGGTTTCCACCGGAATGGCTTCTCCCCTGCCGGCCATGCCCACACCAGCACCATAGAAATAACGGAAGTCTTCTTTCAGGGATGCTCCATAACCACCTGCTTCTTTTTGTTGGCCATTGACCGGATATTGTCCGTTCATGCCCTGGATGCCCATACCAAAACCATAGGCAGGCTGACCCATACCACCCCAGTATTCAATGTGGTACCCACGTGGGAAATCCAATTTTTTATTGTCGCCCCACCAAGGTGAATAAACGTGCATACCGCCAACGCCATCTTCATTGTAACGCTTCCGGCCAAACAATTGAGGCAACACGCCACCCATTGCAGCACCGGTAGAATCATGCAGGTATTTACCTACAACATTACTGTTGTTGGCCAATCCATTTGGATGCCTGGAAGATTTGGAGTTCAGCAACAAACGGGAAGATTCACAGGCACTTGCTGCAAGAATTACAGCCCTGCCCCTGACTTCATATTCAAGGAGGTCTCGCTTGTCTACATAAGAAATACCTGTTGCCAGTCCTTCGCTGTTGGTCAGCACTTCACGTGCCATAGCTCCGGTAATCAGGTCAACATTACCTGTTTTTACTGCAGGTTTCACCAACACTGAAGAAGATGAAAAATCACCATAAACAGTACAACCACGGTTACACTGAGCACAATAAAAACACTGTCCGCGATCTTCGTTGATCTTCTGTGTGAGGATAGACAACCTGGATGGAATTACAGGAACACCTACTTTTTGTGCAGAATTTTTAATCAATATCTCATGCAGCCTTGGTTTAGGAGGAGGCAGGAAAAACCCATCAGGATCATTCTCCAGTCCTTCGTTTGTACCAAATACACCAATCAGTTTATCGATGCGGTCATAATAAGGTTTTACATCCTCATATCCAATTGGCCAATCGTCTCCAAGGCCGTCAATACTTTTTCTTTTGAAATCTTTCGGACCAAAGCGCAGTGAAATACGACCCCAGTGATTGGTTCGTCCACCTACCATCCTTGAGCGCCACCAATCCCACTGGGTTCCCGCTGCCTTGGTATAAGGTTCACCCTCAATTTCCCAGCCCCAGTAGCTTGCATCAAAATCTCCGAATGGCCTGAATTTGGTACTGGCACCTCTACGAGGCGACTCCCATGGGTTTTTTAGCTGGGTGATATTTTTGGCTGGATCATAATCTGCTCCGGCTTCCAGGAGACAAACTTTCAAACCCTGATTTGCCAGCATATAGGCTGCCATACCACCACCCGCACCTGATCCCACGATCACAACATCATATTCCTTGGTCCTTTTTTTGATTTCAAAATCCGGCATAATAAACTTTTTAATCTTGCAATTGATGAAATTGAAAATTAATGAAATAATCAATGCATTCCACCAAACGTTGAGGAAAAAAGAGAACTAACGTCGTGCTTTTATAAAATCAGTAACCAGAAAGGCAATCAGTTTGGCTAGCTGATCTGCATCACCATGGATTTGTGCTGTTGCCCCTTCACAGATGTGAAGGCTTGAAATAGAGGGATAGTGGCTGGAAAACCTGATATACTGGCGGACTTCATTCAACGCAATGCCTGATGGATTTTGTCCGCTGGAAGCCACACTGCTTAACACATCCAGGTCTAGCTCAACAGCAATATATCCGTCATCGATGAATGCATAGGACTGTGCAACAGACTGAATAAAATTAAGCCGCTCTTCAATGAATATTTCCTCAAAAGTATGGTAGTGGATATTGACATTGCTGTACAGGTCGTCCATCATGCTTTGTGGATTCACATTTTCTTGCAAACCAATCACGGCATACCTGTTGAGGAAGCCCTCTTCCATAGCATACCTGAAAGGATTGCCGCTGTGCCGGCCTTCCATGATGCGATAATCTGCTGTTGCTGAAAGGTTTATGGAGTTCACCTGTGCCTTTGCCACCAATCCCTGCCTGAATAAGGCTTTGGCTGATGCTTTGATGATTGGATAGGCGTTGTTATGTCCGCCACCTATTACAATGGGAATTTTCCCTGCGGCAACCACTTCCTTGATAAACAGTTCCACTTCTTCGTCGATGATATTGGCCACCGCGTGCCTGCAGGCAAAGATGCGCTCTTCAAAGTTCCTGTGGTTTTTATCAATGAGGTCTGCCACGGGATTAAAATCAAAATAACCCGCCAATATGATTTCATCTCCCGTACAGGCATCAGTGCTTTGCAGGTTGAGAAAGCTGTTGACAAAATGATACCAGGTACTTTCAGCTCCCCGGGTACCGTGATCGCCAAGGATACCAATACTTTCCGGTATTCCAAGGCAAACGTATTTTGATTCAGGATAATCCTTTAAACTTTCCAGCCCTTTAGGCAATACCTTGAAACGCTCACCCAGTTTGGTTTCATACTTTCGGAGCCTCGTTTGGGCCAGTAACTCCTGTTTGGTATAAAAATGGAAATGAGACATTATTTGAAGAT
>JBILSG010000234.1:0-4411 GCA_044372235.1 Chitinophagaceae bacterium | reverse complement strand
CAACTGTTGTGATGATGACACCGTTAAAAGCAAACCACATAATTCCTCAACACGTTCTGCTGTGTCAAAATCATCAGCATCAATACAGTGTACAGGAAGAACACAAAAAGGAAGCAGATGCAAAAAAATGACAACCAACGCCAACGGCAGGTGTCATCTTCACACATGATCAATCCTTAAAATATTGAATAATGAATACTAACTGGTTATTTGCAATAGATCCAACTACCGAAGAGGTTATTGTTTCAGCATCTCCGAAAGGAAGCAATAAAATAGACCTGGTTGAACGCATTCTCCGAATAGACAATGAGATGCTGTATCATGCTGTTATAACGCTAACATCTATAACGAAAGACAACAATTTTGATGCATCCATTTTCAAAGCAATGGATAAAGTTTGTCAGTTGATTTACAATAAACACAAGGAATCGAAATAATACTCATACTGTTGATGTCATTTATTTAACTTCAGTAGCAAATATAAAAGATGGTAAACCTCATTTGGATTTTTCTGGTCTTGTTTTCCTTATGGTTTATTTATGTGTTTGCATCCGACATCCTAAAAAATAAAAAAACTCTTGAGCAAATAAGTCTGTTTAAAACCGGTGCAATAGGTTTTGTTGTTAATTTCTTTGATGTTTTGGGAATTGGTGCTTTTGCACCCCAAACAGCATTATTAAAATTCACGAAACAAACCACAGACAAACTGATTCCTGGTACAATGAATGTGGCCAATACCATACCAGTGCTTGTTCAGGCAATTATTTTTATTCAAATTGTAGAAGTTGAAGCGTTAACATTGATTGTGATGTTTTTGACTGCGATGGTAGGTGCAATATGGGGTGCAGGCGTTGTTGCAAAACTCTCCGAAGATAAAATCCGGCTAACCATGGGCATAGCCTTATTGATCACTGCAACATTCATGTTTGCCAATAAAATGAATTGGATCCAGGGGGAAGGGACAGCGATAGGTATACATGGCTGGAAATTGGTATTGGCGGGAGCCGTAAATTTTATTTTAGGAGCAATCATGACAGCAGGTGTGGGTTTATATGCCCCTTGTATGGCGTTGGTTTTTTTATTGGGTATGTCTCCCCAAGTGGCATTTCCAATCATGATGGGATCTTGTGCCTTTTTGATGCCCCCTGCTTCATTTAAGTTTATCAGATCAGGTGCTTACAATAGAAAAGCGGCTCTGGTTATGGCCATTCCCGGAACAATTGCTGTGCTGATTGCTGCCTTGGCTGTAAAATCTTTGCCGCTGGATGTGCTTCGCTGGTTGGTCATTGCAATAGTCTTGTATACATCTGCCACCATGTTCAGGGCCGCACTTCAGCGAACAAAATAACCCGATCTGTTCATCGAATAAGTTTTACATTTATACAGGCTATCTCCGGCCATCATCAAACATGAGTAGTTATCCCAGTATTTTCAATGATGTCATCGGACCTGTAATGCGGGGCCCATCAAGTTCACATTGTGCTGCATCCCTCCGTATTGCCCGAATTTGTCGTGATTTGATGGATGAAGACATAAAAGATATCTTAATCGAATTTGACCCCAACGGTTCTTTGGCAACAACCCACAAAAGCCAGGGGTCAGATATGGGATTATTTGGTGGGTTTTTAGGTTGGGAAGCGTATGATGAGCGACTCCCCTTATCAGAAAAATATTTGGCAGAAGCGGGTATTCAGTATACCATTCAAATTATTGAACTGTCTGAAAAACATCCCAATACCTACCAGATTACCTTAAGCAACAACAAGGAGGCCAGGCGGTTAACAGCAATATCTACTGGTGGCGGAATGATTGAAGTGGTGAACATAGACGGGAATAAAATTTCCATTGCCGGTGATTACCATGAAACACTCATTTATTGCAACACTGCTGATGGTATTCAAGCGTTGCTGGATGCAAATGTTACATACGACGAAGCTATATTTCACAATGGAGAAAATCCATGTTTACAAATAAAATCACAGCAACCTATTCCTGAAGCCCTTCGCCATGAAATATTGCAAATGGATGCAGTGCAAGCGGTAAAGAGCCTCAATCCGGTACTTCCCATCAAGTCCAGAAAAAACCTAAAGGTGCCTTTCATCACTTGTGCTGAAATGTTTGCATACAACCAAGACAAAAATCTGGCACTTTGGGAGTTGGCTGCAACCTATGAAAGCATCCGGGGGGATATCAGTCGAGACGCAGTATTCGAAAAAATGCGTGCGATTATCCAAATCATGGGCAATGCAATTGAAACAGGGTTAGGTGGAACGGTATACAAGGATAGGATTTTGGGAAGTCAGTCGCCCAACTACCAAAAATCCTACCATGCAAATCAGTTGATAGGCGGAGATGTGCTCAATAAAACAATCATGTATGTATCTGCTATCATGGAAGTAAAAAGTTCCATGGGCGTTATTGTTGCAGCACCTACTGCAGGTTCATGCGGAGGATTACCAGGCGTTGTATTTGGCGCCGCACACAGTATTGGGGCTGATGAAGATGCAATGGTCAAAGCAATGTTGTCTGCAGGTCTTATTGGTGTATTTATAGCGGCACACGCAACTTTTGCAGCTGAGGTAGGTGGATGCATGGCCGAAACAGGCTCTGGTGGCGGAATGGCTGCCGCTGCATTGGTAGAAATGAAAGGCGGAACACTGGAACAATCCATTGCCGCAGCCTCAATATCATTACAGAATTCTTTGGGTATCATATGCGACCCCATTGGCAATCGGGTAGAAGCACCATGCCTTGGTAGAAACGTCATGGCCGCTACCAATGCGATTTCCTGTGCAAACATGGCGCTGGCAGATTATGAACACCTCATACCATTGGATGAAGTCATACAAACGATGAAAGCAGTTGGTGATCAGATACACCATACCTTACGTTGTACAAATCTTGGTGGATTATCGATTACTTCTACTGCCAAACGAATTGAAGCTGCACTTGAAGATAACCCTCCGGTATTCTTTAAAAATTGTTAGGCCAAAAAAAAAGCATTGATTCTTATTCTAACTAAAAAACCACCTATGAAACAAATCATAAGTGGTTGATTTTCAACGTGGGCCCACCTGGGCTTGAACCAGGGACCCCCTGATTATGAGTCAGGTGCTCTAACCAGCTGAGCTATAGGCCCTAGAACATAACTGTTCTGAGGATTGCGAAATTAAGGAATTAATCATATTGTTTTCTGTTTGATAAGATTTTATATCATTTTTTTACTTTTCTAATGTTTAATTTCTCTTCCCCCTCGAATATGCTTCTTTTTTGTAGATTAGCAGTATGGTCAACATAACAGTGATGCTAAAAAGGAAATAACTTTGTTCATGATAACTCATGGTGAGAAAATTTGTAGATATAAGCCAATTCCAAGCACGAAAAATGGAGATACATGGAAATGTAGACCGGTTTTATTGGCATGACAAAACATTAGAAACAAGATTGTCTGCAGCAGCTGAGATGAATGCCATTGCATTCAATGAACCTGAATTCATTTTCAAAAAAGTCGATAAATCCTTTTACTCATCACGAAAACATAACGCAATTGAATCTTTTCAATGAAGATTTTAAGGATTACATAGCTTTACTCAATCACTATGGTGTTGACTATATGCTTGTTGGGGGCTACGCTGTAGTTATTAGAGGTTATAGCAGAACTACAGGAGATCTTGACATTTGGGTTGATAAGGAGCGTGTTAATTACAACAATCTAATCAATGTAAATATTGCATTTGGCTTACCAAAAGAAGCAATACCCGAGGAAAAGTTCTTTTCAGAAGAATTTGATGTATTTACTTTTGGGAGGCCACCTTATGCTATTGAAATCATGACGGCAGTCAAGGGACTTGAATTCAAGGAATGCATGAAACATGCAACCATAGAGCATATAGACGGACTTCCTGTAAAAGTGATACACCTGAATCAACTTAAAATTGCTAAGTCTAGTGCCGCAAGACACAAGGATTTAAATGATCTTGAAAACCTTCCAAACTAATCAGGTTTTTCCAAAAGAATGGAAAATACCGCAAATAAACTACCTTTGCAACCCCAACCTTAACCTTTCATTAACCGTATTGGGAATACATTTGTCGACTTAATAAAGACCATGAAGAAGATATTCGGATTACTGCTCCTTACCCTTACGCTTCAGGCCTCAGCTCAGGAAGCCAAAACAAAGGATAAACCTAAGGCTGTTAAGCCTGCAAAAGTTGAGGAGCCTAAAGCCCCCAAAATAAAGCCTGATTACAGCAAACTGGATCTCAGCAAAAGGGCTTCTGACCATTTTATGCTGCAGTTCGGTATGGCAGGTTGGGGTAAGCCGGATGAAATCACTACAAAGGGTTTCAGCAGGACTTTCAACGGATATTTTCTTTTTGATTTTCCTTTCAAATCGAATCCCAGATTGAGC
>JBILSG010000233.1:0-4422 GCA_044372235.1 Chitinophagaceae bacterium | reverse complement strand
ATTATATTGCTTCCAATAGCATCCCATGAAGTTTATCAAAGCAGTTTCATCTTCATCGAATCCTCTTCTTCAAATTCTATTGTCTACTGCTGTCCTTACTATAAGCCTGGTAATGGTTTTAGCAGGCGTTTCTAACAGACCAGATCACGACTGGCCAGTAACAGGCGGTTCAAAACATAACCTGCGGTATTCACCGCTGAAGCAGATAGACACAACCAATGTTGGCAACCTGCAGGTGGCCTGGACTTACGCTTCAGAAGGGGGTGACTTCACCAAAGTGGGTACCATTCAGTGCAATCCGATTGTTGTGAATAAGGTTTTATATGGTGTATCGCCAAGAATGAAAGTCTTTGCCCTTGATGCGGCGAGTGGAAAGGAAATCTGGAAGTTTGATCCGGCAGATTCCTTGCAGAACAAAAGCTGGCATCGGAAATCCGTCAACCAAAACAGGGGAGTGGCCTATTGGGAAGATAAAGAAGACGAACGTATTCTCTTCACTGCAGGTTCTGTGGCCTATGCCATAGATGCCCGCACAGGCAAACTCATTCCTTCTTTTGGGAAGGATGGTGGTATCAACCTCAATGCCGGACTGGATCGTCCGGATTCCACGGTGTTTGTGGCTCCTACATCTCCTGTGATGGTGTATGATGATTTGTTTATCCTGAGTGGACTCGTAGGTGATGAAACACCCGGACATATCCGGGCTTTTGATGTGCGGACAGGTACGCAAAAATGGATTTTTCACACCATCCCCTATCCCGGTGAAAAGGGTTACGAAACCTGGAAAGACAGCACTGCCTATAAATATTTGGGTTCAACCAACAGCTGGAGCGGATTCAGTTTGGATGAACAACGCGGTATCTTGTTTGCACCCATTGGGAATCCAACCAATGATTTTTACGGGGGACAAAGATTGGGTGATGGATTGTTTGGCAATAGTTTACTGGCCATCAATGCGCGGACCGGCAAGCTGATCTGGCATTATCAAACGGTGCACCATGACGTCTGGGACATGGATCTGCCCACACCTCCTTCGCTGGTAACCATCAACCGGAACGGAAGAAAGATTGATGCCGTTGCACAAACCACCAAAACGGGCATGGTCTTTGTTTTGGAGCGCGAAACAGGAAAACCTGTTTTTCCCATTGAGGAACGCAAGGTGAATACACAAACAGACCTGATCAATGAGGTTTTATCACCCACCCAGCCCTTTCCGGTTTTGCCCAAACCATTTGCCAGACAAACCATAACGGTTAATGACCTTAACCGCATTACCACAGATAGTGCTGAGCATGCACAATTGAAGCAACGGTTTTTATCGTACCGTGCCGGATCAATTTTTACCCCGCCTTCCGTGCAGGGCACCTTAATCCTACCTGGCTATGATGGTGGTGGAGAATGGGGCGGTCCGTCGGTAGACCCCGTGACCAATGTATTGTATGTCAATGCCAATGAAATGGCCTGGGTGCTGAACATGGTAGAGAACAAGAAGGAAACCGCAAAGGTGCAGACCATATTGCAGGCAGGTATCCAAGGTTATGAGCAGTATTGTAGAAATTGTCATGGTACTACGATGCAGGGTAACGGTAATTTTCCCGCCATTGCAGATGCAGGAAAAAAGTATGACAAGAAAAGTTTTATACAGCTGCTCACAACCGGCAGGAAGATGATGCCCGGTTTCAATCAGCTAAGTGCAGCGCAGAAAAATGCCATTGCTGCTTATGTGTTGAATTTGAAGGAAGAACATCAGCTCGTTTACAATATTCCCGGTAATCAAACTAACAGCGCACCTGTCCAATTGTACGGTTTTACGGGGTATAATAAATTCCTCACCAAGGATGGCTATCCTGCCATTGCGCCGCCATGGGGTACACTCAATGCCATCGACCTGCAAACCGGAAAGTATCTCTGGAAGATACCGTTTGGCGAGTTTGAAGAGCTAAAGAAAAAAGGCATACCCACAACCGGAAGGGAAAACTACGGTGGATCAGTCATTACTGCAGGTGGATTGCTATTTATTGGCGCAACGGCAGACAACAAGTTCAGGGCATTCAACAAGCGAACCGGCAAGCTGCTGTGGGAGACCACTTTATCAGCTTCAGGCGTGGCCACACCCGCTGTCTATGCGGTGGATGGCAAGCAATATGTGGTGATCGCCTGTGGAGGTTCCAAGTGGGGTGGTCCCAATGGTGATAATTATGTGGCTTTCAGTTTGCCTGAATCAATCAGGTGATGAATATCATTTTGATTTGAAAAGTTTTTTAAGCAGTTTTTCTATTTCCACAGCGTGGAAAAGCAAAGCTGCGCCACCGATACAGATGAGCAATTCCTGCAATGTCAGTGGAGCTGTTTTCAGTATTTTATTGGCGAAAGGCAGGTAAATTACTGCCATTTGAAGAGCAAAAGTGAAGAGAACTCCCCATATCAGAGACATGTTGTTGAATAGTCCGCCTGAAATAACAAGACTCTTCTCCCTTTTGATGGCCAGCACATGAGCAAGTTGAGCAAGAGACAAGACGGTAAATACCATTGTTTGCCAATGTGCATGATCATTTTTTAATGCCCAGTTTTGAACCGCGAGTGTAATTCCTGCCATACACATTCCAACCCAGATGACGTGAAATCCAAGACCACCTGCAAACAGGCTTTCACCTGTTTTTCTTGGAGGCCTGGACATGATATCCGGTTCTGATTTTTCTCCGGCAAGTGTTAGTCCGGGTATACCATCTGTTACCAGGTTAATCCACAATATATGAATAGGCAGCAGCGGAACAGGCAGTCCGAAGAAAGGTGCCAGTAAAAGAGTCCATATTTCAGCACTGTTGCAGGTCATGATGTATTTAACAAACTTCCTGATATTGTCATAAATCCGCCTGCCTTCCTTTACGCCTTTAACGATGCTGGCAAAATTATCATCGAGTAAAATCATTTGCGCAACCTGTTTACTGACGTCGGTACCGCTTATCCCCATGGCAACACCAATATTAGCAGCTTTAAGAGATGGGGCATCGTTCACACCGTCGCCCGTCATGGCTACAAAGTGTTCTTTTTGTTGCAGTGTGCGCACGATCCTTAGCTTTTGTTCAGGAGAGACTCTTGCATATACCCTGATTTTTTCTATTTTTTCTGCAAAAGTTTGATCGTTCATTTCGTTTAACGTTTTGCCTGTAACAACCCATTCATCCTGTTCAATCAAACCGATTTCTGCAGCTATTGAAGCAGCGGTTTTGGGATGATCACCTGTAATCATAACAGTATGAATTCCTGCAGTTTTGCATTGTTGAATGGCTTCTTTTACCTCTTCTCTGGGAGGATCAATCATGCCAGTTAATCCGGCGAAATGCAATTCATTTTCAATTGCTGTTGTTACAGGTGATTCATCCAGTGATTCGATGATTTTAAATCCATAGGTAATAACGCGTTTGCCTTCGGAAGACAGTTGCTCAACTTCATTATTAATTTGAATAGCGTTGTATTCAGGAAGCAGCATTTTACTAAGCGTTTCGGCAGCACCTTTAGTGATTACAATGTATTTGTTGTGATAGTTGTGGATTGTTGTCATGCATTTTCTCACGGCATCGAAAGGAAATTCATAGACACGGGAGAATTCTTTGCGGATGCGCTGCATATTGGAAATGCCATGTGTTTTCACATAAAATTCAGCCAGTGCAATTTCTGTGGGATCTCCTCTCCAATCTCCGGCTGCATTCATTTCTACATCGTGATTCAAAGCCATGCAGAGATTAAGGTTTGAGGTTTCCACCTGTATATGGATGTGTGAAGGATGCGGGATATTGCTGACAACCTTCATTTTATTTTGGGTGAGTGTACCTGTTTTGTCTGTGCAGATATAGGTAACAGAACCAAGTGTTTCAACTGCATTCAGTTTTCTGATCAGTATATTTTTTGTTACCATTTTTTTTGCGCCTCTTGCCAGTGCGATGGTTATCAATGCCGGCAAGGCTTCAGGTATGGCTGCAACTGCAAGAGAGATGGCTGTAAGCAGCATCACAATTGGATCTTCACCTTTGATGTATCCAATCATAAAAAGGGCAATACAGATGAAGAGAATGATAAAAGATAGTTTTTTACTGAAATCAGCCATTCTTTTCTGGAGAGGTGTTATTCCTTCTTTGTGTTGCAGCATACCTGCTATTTGTCCGATTTTGGTATGCATGCCTGTTTCCACAACAATTCCTTTACCTCTGCCTCCGGTAATTTGTGTTCCTTTGAAAGCCATGTTGATAAGGTCTCCTGTTGAGAGATCGTTCTCAATGAGGGCATCTGAATTTTTTAAGACAGGAATGGATTCACCTGTGAGCATGGCTTCAGTGATGAACAGTTGGTTGGTTTCAATCAGTCTCACATCCGCACCAACAATGTTACCAGCTTCAAGGAGGACTAAGTCTCCCGGAATCAAAT
>JBILSG010000026.1:0-14160 GCA_044372235.1 Chitinophagaceae bacterium | reverse complement strand
CCATAGGCCACTGCATCTTCAAAATAGACCTGTTCAGCTATGTCTCCCATTGTCAAAATATGATCCCCCTCAAAACGCCGAGACTCCCGTTTACCGGGCACTGCGCTCATCCAATCCAGTTCATAAGTTGTAAGTTTATCGGCAATAGGTGAACGATTTTTCAGATAGTCCCATACTGCCAATGTGATTCTCTGAACCTCATCTTTGATGTGAAGGGTATCATGAACCGTATCCAATGCACCGCCCCATTCCAACCACCAGAATCCTCCTGTATCAGGAAAAAATTGTTCACTAACAGGGCGATAGGGTCCAAAGTCTTCTGCATTCAATTCAAGTTTCACCCAATGAGGTTTTTCAAAAGGTATAGGTCTTCCTGCATCTCTTGCTCGCATCTGAAGACTCATCCCCATGGTTTCTTTAGCAGGTTTATCCGGACAAAGTGGTTCATTGAATTCAGCACGTGCTTCAACACCATATCGGAACACAGCACCAGCCTCAGCACCCACAATACCATCTCCTGAGCAATCTGCATAGTAGGCCGCATGGAAAACATGCCAGGTTTCTGCCATAGAGCAATAGGCCCTGATGGATTTGATGATACTATTTTCAAAAAATGCAGCTCTATTTTCCTGATATGATGTATCAACGCCGCAGACCGCACAATTCAGGTATAAGTCAAGATTTGCCTCATTTCTGACAAGGCTTTCCAACTCCAGATTCCAACCTTCCGGACTCCAGGTCGGGTTACGATGAAGGTTATTCAAAAAAAGTTCTTCGATGATGCCGGTTTCACGGGAGTAGGCAAAATTACACTGCGTGGCTCCAACCGGTGGCACGCGGATTTCAGCACTGGCATTACCGCCAAGCACCGGCCTATCTTGAATCAACGCTGTTTTGATATTTTTTCTCGAGGCCGTTACAGCCGCGCAAACTCCTGCCAAACCACCTCCGATAACTACGAAGTCATAAGTATGTTCCAGTGTTTTCATCTATAATCAATTCAGGTATGTTTTTGTAATACTTCTGCATCATCAATCCCGATCTTCCCGATCAGTAAATGAACCAGGATGAAAGCTATGAGGTAAGCAGAGCCAATGAAAATGAAGATGGGCAGATATGAATGCGCCATCACAGTAACTCCGATTAACTTTTGTGTAACCACACTTGTGAGACCACCCAACGTTCCGCCAATTCCCGTAACCGTTGCCTGTATGTTTTTCGGATAAACTTCTGTCGACAGGGTGATGTTTGACCATAGTCCATGAGCCAGCATGATGCCCGATATCAAAAGGATAGCAGCAAAGGAATCCACTTTGATCGTAAGCATAAAACAAAAGATTGGTATAGCGAAGGAGGCAATGAGCATGATGGTTTTTCTCGATCTGTTCAAACTCCATTTTTTCTTTTCGATCAACCATTTGGGAATAGATCCCCCTGCAATCATACCAACACCCATAGCTGCATAAGGCAACCAACCGGATATTCCGATCTTAGACAAGGGAAGCCCCTGGACATCATATAAATATTTCGGAATCCAAAAAACAAAAAAATAAACCACGGGATCGATAAAGATCCTTGCAGCAAAACAACCCCAGCTTTTCTTGTTTAATAAAATCTGTTTGATGTTCATGGGCTGGTCATCCTCATGCCCAATCTGTTTTTTTTCTTGCTCCCCTATCGCTTTTCGTTCTACATCAGAAACTCCCGGATGATGCTCAGGAAGATAATAATATTTCAACCAAAATATCAACCAGATGAAACCCAAAGCACCGGTGATGACAAAGGCCATGCGCCATCCCCAGTTGATGGCAATAAATGTAACAGTGGGGACAGCAATGGTAGCCCCAATGGCTGAACCTGCTGTGAATAGTCCCACTGCCATCGCTCTTTCCTTCAAAGGGAACCACTCGGAGATCGATTTAATACCTGCAGGAAAATTGGCTGATTCTGTAATCCCTAGAAAAAAACGAGCAATGGAAAAATGACCTACCGAATTGGCTGCGGCATGCAAAACACTCACCAGTGACCAGCTTCCTACGGAATAGGCAAATCCTTTTCTTGTTCCAATCCGATCAATGATTCTTCCGCTGATGGCATACATGAGCGTATAACTTAAAACGAACAAAGCGGTAATGTCGCCATAGTCAGAATCTGACCATTTCAAATCCTGCTGTATGGCCGGTGCCAATATGGCAAGTGTACTCCTGTCGATATAATTCAATGCAGATGCCAGACAAAGAAGAAAACCAATTTTCCAGCGAACCGTTTTATGCACAGAATGTATCATTGGGTTTTCAATACTCATTGTTGTTCTTTGATGATACCAACTCCATCGGCAATAATATGTCCGTCTGCATTTTCATTGGAGATGGTGAATGTTGCCGGCTTACCCTTTTCAAAATAATATTCACCAATCCTGATAGCGAAGCCCAGGTTATCTCCCTTGCGGAAATTCCAATTCAGTTTTTCTGTTCCGCTAGCATGCTCGATGGTGATCTTTGCATTGGAAGCAGCCTTTTCATCTGGGAAATACATGATGCATACTTTGTACAATCCTGATTCGTTGATCGGGAGTTGATAGGTACATGTTGCGGGTTTATCAGGTGAAGCTTGCTGACAGTCATAATTGAACAGATTCCTCAACCCGGCAATTCGTTTGGGTTCCCATTTCCCTTCATATCGCAGAAATCGCTTTTCGGATGATGTGATCACAGCACCTACGTTTCTCAGCTGGTCCGGGTAGATACAATGGGATGCTGTTCCATTTGGACCAAGTTCGTGTGGCATGAATGGCAATATTTTTGTTTTGGACGCCAGATTGTTCTCAAGCACCAGATTCCAGTTACCCATGATAGGTTTGATCTCTTTGTCACCTGCATTGTAAATCACGTTATTGGAAACTGTGGTATGGCTGGTTGCCCAATCCAGAAAGACACCATTTGCCAGTGTCCGGCGGGGTTTACTGTCGGGCAACTGCTCATATCCCCAGATGTCATAGAGATAATTGTTCATGATAAAATTAGGTGCAGCCAGTCGATTCATGGTGGCAAAATGAATCGCTGCACCATCAATGGTTGTTTGCATGCAGTCATGGATCTCATTGAATTCAACTACATTTCCGCCTTGATTACGGAATAGGAAAATCCCATTGCGTGAGAGATCCTGAAAATGATTGTGGGCAATATAATTTCCAGGCGCCATCGCCATCGAAGCCGGTCTTGAATCGATATGAACACCTCCGCCATAGTATCTCAACTTACCACAATGTTCAACAGTGTTTCGGGTAATATGATTCTGAATAGGAAAAACCCTTGAGGCTTTTTCTCCTGGTGTATAAATCTTGGTATCATCCATATAGGACAAGCGAGATCCTGTCATGAGAACACCTCCACCTCCTGAGTTGGTCACTATATTGTGATCGAAAATATTGTTACGGCTGTCCAAGTGCAGCCACAAGGCGTATCCACCGATATTATTGAAGCGGCATTCTGAAATGCTGCACTCCTGGGCATTTTCAAACATCACTGCACAGTCGGTATGCACTCGTGCCTCTATTTGTCCCAATGTATGAGTAGTATGCCTGAATTCGAATCCCTGGAACTGAATATTTTTAACCGCAATTCCTTTCTCCACATCCCCTTTGACGTAAATGATCCTGTTCAGGTAGGGATAAATGATTTCAGAATTGTTAGGTGATTCTCCCTTCAATGGTTTGTAGTATAATTTACCAACCTGATAATCGAGATACCATTCTCCGGGCACATCCAGTTCTTCCTTAACTCCTTCGATCCAAAACCAGCTGCCTTTATCAATTTCACCATGTTGTTCACGAGGCCCCAAATGGATGATTGATTTTTCGATATTGACTGAAGTAACATCATTCCATTGATTGAAAAAACGCCAACGGGGTACCAGGTTAATTTGTGCATCCGGTTCTTCACCCCAGCTTTTTCTAATCTTCCCATCGGGAACCTGCACTTCATTTTTTGTATTGGCAACAGCATACAAAAAAGGATTCTCCAAATGGGCATTGGGGTAACGGGCACGAATGGCTCTTTTGCCATTCACAAAGAGTTCTCGAAAATTGAGCGGCAGCTTTGGTCTTTGCTCATATTTATCAGCTTCATTTATATTTCTTTTCCAGCCTTTCACATCGGGAATAACAACAGACCAGATGTCATCCGTTCCCTTCTGCCAGTTTCCTGCAATTCGTTTTCCGCCACTCAGGATAACCTTTTCTCCTGTTGCTGCTTTCCAGATGATCGGTGCTGATTTTGTACCGGAATCTTCAGCACTAAATTCAATTGTCTGGGGCAGGTAATATGTACCCCCTCTTACAATCACTTCAATTGAACCCTTGAATCCTGATTGCTTAGTCATTCTGACTGCCTGCTGCGCAGCTTCAAAAGAAGCAAAGGGTTTTTCAAGAGAACCATCGTTGGTATCCTTTCCCTTGAGTGATATGTAAATTTTTCTTACCCCCTTATCAGGTAGTTGAAAGGAAAATAAAAAACAGATGGTCAAAATGAATAACCCAAGTAAAATACGCTTCATTATGAATTATTTTTTCAATAGCACTTGTAATTGTTTGCCTAGTATTTCATATCCATCTGCATTGGGATGCAGCCCATCAGTAAACAATTTCTCGTTCACCTTACCTGTCTCCAAAAACATATCTTTCCCAATGTCAGCAAAACGAACATGTTCAGCAGCAGTCATTTTTCTTAAAATTGTATTGATCAGTATTATGCGATCTTCATAATCACGTCTGGGATATATTCCCAACAAGGTAATCTCCGCATTGGGCTGATGTATTTTCAATATTTGAACCAAAAAACGAAGCCCTTCAATGATTTCTTCATTGCTATTAACCCGTAAATTATTGGTCCCAATATTGATGAATATCTTTTCCGGATCTATTCCCAAGAGTTCATCATGATATATTCTCCAAAGGACATTTTCAATACGGTCTGCACCATAACCAAAATTTCTAACATCATATGGTGCAAGATATTTTTGCCAGGATGCGTTGCTTTTTGTATTTGGCTTTCCTCCCCAGTTATGGGTAATGGAATTTCCGATAAGCAATATTTTATTGGATTCGGTTTTATTCAGGGACAACATGGTTCTATGGCGTCCTTCCCAATCATATCCTTGCGGTGTGCGGCGTTGGCGAATGGGAATCTGTGTTTTCAGGGTCCCAATAGGCTCATGAAAGATATCTCTCAGCTTTTTTTCAAAGGCTATGGCATATTGCATCATACCCATATCGTTCAGATGTTCTCCGTCTGACATATCATCGATCCCTATACCGATTTCACGCTGTGATAACAGGTGTATGGCTTGAATATTTTCTTTTTTCAGTTGTTGCAAGGCGGCTTGCAAGATTCTGTTCAAGCGATCAGTGACAATTTGCCTATGCGCCAATAAATAGCCATTGGAATATCCAGGATGCTCTGAAAAAAGAATGGGGGTATGGCGATATTTTGAGCGAATGGTTTTGATGGCATCTACAATGGCTTGAACAACATGAATTGAATCACGTTCAACTTTCACGGTGTCATTCAAAAAATCCAATATAAAGATCCTTGGATCAAGATCAGTGACAAGATCAGCGACTGACTTGTTTACCAGGCCTTTATCTGAAAAATTCCTGCGGATTACATTTCTGTCTAACCTGCGTGTCAAAATATTTGTCCATGCCATTCCCGGTCTTGAGGCACCCACACCTTGAATTGAAGAGGAACCCAATATCACTATTGGCTTTTCCGGACGCTCAGGAATCTTCGTAAAAAGGCAACCAACGGGTACGCCGATTTGCAAATCAGCTATGGAACATGACAAAGGCAGATAAAGTTCATATTCCCTACCCAACTTATGGAAATTATCATTGGGCCTGAGCTCTTTATAAACATGCACTACGGTATCCGCAAAGGAAGTGCTTCCGATTGCCCTATGCCATAAACCATCGCTATCAATGGCATAAAGATCTATTCCTTTTGCTGCGTCTATCGCCATATTCTTAAATACCACCGAAGACACACATCTATAACGAATAGAAATTTCAGGAGCATTGGAAATAAAGCGGAGAGGCAGGCCGGAAAATTGCTTTAAGGTATCTGATTCTAATCGCCACCAAACAATTTCTGTTTGAGAGAATCCGAAACAATAAAACCATTGAAAAACAATTAACAAGTATAATTTCATTGACTGAATATTCATAAGGGTAAACCCTTTGACTGTATTAATTTACAAAAGATTGGTCAATTAATCATTCTGTTTCAACAGTCTATAGGTAAATAAATTTCTGCCAACCATTGAATTTGCTATTCCCAGAGGTCATGAATATCTGTATGAAGATTTATGCCCCCCGGAAAATTCAATTAATTGAAAATGAGATTATCAATAGCCAGGATTTTGAATAAACCCTGGATTCTTGTTCACATCAATCTCTGTCTGTGGAATGGGCCAAAGATAATGATGCGGCTTGAACACGCGGGGGTTATCCATTATTTTGAAATTACCCACAACAGCTATCAAGTTATTAAAAGAATCATATGAAGGAGATGAATTTTGATCGAGCTGGGGCTTAGGCAAGGAATAGTAAATAGTTCTGTTCATGGCCTTACCAAACAATATCCCATTCATGACTTTATCAGCAATCTTCCAGCGGCGAATGTCAAACAATCGCAAACCTTCACCAACCAGTTCAACTTTTCTTTCTCGTCTAACAATTTCCCGCAAGGCAGACTGACTTGTAGTTGTTACTGCGGGATAAAGGGTAGTCTGTCCAACTGCTATTCCATAACCCCTGGCACGCACCAGATTGATGGCATTGAGAACGGAAGCATCAATTTGATTCAACTCTATTTTGGCTTCAGCATAAGTAAGCAGTACTTCAGCATAACGGATCAACATGAAGGCCAGCTCTGATTGAGTATTCAATACGAGGTCTGCGGGATCAAGGTATTTTTTTATCAAATATCCTGAGTAGGAAGAGAAAGCATTAGTCACCTCAAGGTTTGTGATTTTGGCAACAGTTGGTGTATAACGGGTGCATGAAGTACTATCAGGATGATAGGTCATGTTAAAAGTAATACCTCCTGTTCCAAACCAGGTATCCCCATCGCCCAGCAGGGTTTGTCTCATCCTCGGATCTCTGTTTTTAAATGGTTCTGCAGTTGAATAGAGAGGCGACTTATCAATAGTTTGCCCATCAATACATTCATAACTATCCGCCATCGCTCTGGTTGGAACGAGTCCGGAAAAACCACTTGAATTTCTAGCCTGCATATTTTGTGGTGTTGCACTAACGCGAACCGTCTGCTTGAAATCAAAGGCAAAGATTGATTCTCTTGAATTTTCACCTGCATACATAAACAGATTTCTGTAATTGGGATAAAGCGAATGATAGTTCAGGTCAATCAGTTGTTTTGAAGCAGCAGCAGCGATATCCCATTTGCCATTGTACAAAGCAATCCGTGCTTTAAAAGCCATAGCCGCTGTATTGGTTGCTCTGCCTATATCTATTCCGGTATATGAAAGTGGGAGTTGAGCAATGGAACTATCCAAATCACGAAAAATAAAGTTTAATATCTCTGCCTGAGGTGTTCTGGGTAAAAATGATTCATTTCCATTGATCGACTTGTCAACCAATGGCACATCACCATATAATGAAATTAAGTTTCCGTAGTAGTAGGCCCGAAGAAATCTTGCTTCACCTTCAATTCTTCTGAACACAGCTGCAGGTGTTACTGATTTCGCTTTTGACATATTATTCAAGAGCATATTGCATTTTCCGATGCCCATATAAAACTGAGTCCAAATGGTACGAATCATGTTAGTTGCAGGTGTATGCTGCCCCAATCCAATCACCTGTGCATCTGTATTAGGACGCTGCCACATTACATCCGAAGTACCCTCCAACTGCATCATAAATGGAAACCCATCCTGCGCATATGACAAGTTGCTGTAGGCAGAGCTGACCGCCAATATCAACTGATCTGTTGTAGTATAATAGGTTCCACTATTGGGCTGATCTTCAGGAAAGCGATTCAGATAATCCTTATTACAACCTGCAAAAAGAATTACGCCAAGCAACCATGTGAGAATATTTATCTTTTTCATGATTTATATTTTATTGAATTATTTAAGACTTACACGCACACCTGCAACAAAAGAAGAAACCTGTGGATAGTTGAATGGGTTACCCAATGGGGCTTCAGGATCATACCCAGGAACTTTATCCCATGAGAAAATATTTTGTCCGCTTAGATATATCTTGAATACTGAAAAAGGTGTCTTTTTCAAAATGGTTGGCGGAACCGTATAACCAATTACAGCAGTCTTCAGTTTGACAAATGAGGCATCGTCTACCCAATAACTGGATGTCTGGGTGTTATTGGTTTGTGAAATGAAAAACCTTGGATAAGTTGCCTTTGCATTTTCTTCGGGTGTTCGACTGAGGCTCCACCTTTCCAAATGAATATCACGTACACTTCCGGCATTAAAGAATGCCCATGCTGCATCCTGTATCTGTAGTCCATTCCATTTCCCTACACCTTGAAAAAACAAAGTAAGATCAAACCCTTTGTACTCGAAAAACAGATTGGCACTGTAAGTATACCGGGGAATTCTGCTTCCAATAATCACTCGGTCATTGTTGTTGATAATCCCATCCTTGTTTTGATCAACATATTGAATATCACCTGGCTTAACGGCTCCAAACTGGGTTGCACTGGCAGCAACTTCTTCAGGCTTTTGAAACAATCCCTTGGCCTGAAGTCCATAGAGCGCCCCAATTTCATCACCTTCACGGGTAATTTGAAAACCAGAAATATACGGACCGGTACCTTTCAAATCGAGTACTTTATTCCTAACATCAGAAAGAACACCAGTGATTCCGAATTTGAAATCTTTCCCGATTTTATCATTGTATCCAATTTGAAAATCCCAACCCTTGTTCTCTACACTACCGGCATTTTGAACACCGGCGCCCAATCCTACAATAAGTGGAACAGGAAGCGTCAACAAAATGTCATCAGTGTTTTTGATATAATAATCAAATTCGACATTTAATTTGTTTCTGAAAAAAGATCCATCAAAACCAAAATTCAGGAGCTTTGTTGCCTCCCAGGTTATCTCTCTATTGGCCAAAACGGTTTGTGCAGCTGTACTAACAATATTTCCATTGAATACACCCTGTCCTAAAACAAAAGAAGAGATATAGGGATAATCGCCTATATTCTGATTACCCAAGGAACCCCATGAAGCGCGTAATTTCAACAATGACAACCAATCCACATTGTTCAGAAACTTCTCTTTGGAGAGAATCCAACCTGCTGAAAAAGAGGGAAAAAATCCGAATCGTTTGAAGTCGGCTGCAAAACGGGATGCCCCATCATATCTTGCATTCAACTCAAGCAGATATTTATCACTTGCAACAAGATTCAATCTGCCATAATACGACTGCAATGCCCAGGAAGTTGCGTCTCCAGTCATATTTTGGTTTAGAGAAGGAAACGCATTTAATTGAATCAACTCAGGGAACAAAGAAAGCTCCCTCGATGCATTGAATGACTGGCTTCGATTGTCGGTTTGCTCAGCACCTGCTAGAACATTCAAATCCAGCCACTTAATGGATGTTGAATAATCAATTTGTGCTTTAAGATAATTGGTTAACACATTATTGTGGGAATTGGTAAGTGCTACCTTATTGGGATTACTAAACAGAAGTGCTTTTGTATCAAAATTGAAGTAATCGATTTTACGTTGGTTATTGCTGCCAAAATTGCTGAAGAATCTCGGTGAATAGTTCAGATTAACATTAAAGCCTTTTATAGGCCTATAATTACCTTGTATATTAATCAGTGCCGTATTACCTGTTGTACTATTCAAGCCTCCAGCCACTGAATAGGCCAATGGATTACCACCTTCCCATCCTGGGCCCCAAGAACCATCAGAATATTTGGCTGCATATATTGGTGGCACCCTGTATACCTGTCTAAACAATTCACTATACCCAACACTTGGCAAGTTGGTGACTTCTCTTCGCAAGTTCATGTCAAACTGAAAAGCTAGCTTTTCAGATGCCTTGTAATCAGCATTGACCCTAAGACTGTAACGCTTGAATCCTGAGTTGTTTACTATTCCATTTTGGTCCATGTAATTCAAGGCAGCTAAAAGCCTTATTCGTTCTGTACCGCCATTAAGCGTAATGCTTTGTTGCTGTTGTAATCCTTTGGTGAATGTAACTTTCTGCCAATCTGTATTTGGGTATCTGTCGGGATCCTGTGCATTTCTGGTAAAATAATTATTGATATAATCATCCGTGAATTTAGGAGCTGCTCCTTCATTTGTCAATGCTTCATTGTACATTTTCATGAATCCCACTGCATCTAAATACTTGGGTTTGTCGACAGGTTGCTGAAAACCATAAAAAGCATCATAATCCACTTTCATACCACCAGTTTTACCCCTTTTTGAAGTAATAAGAATAACTCCTGCTGCTGCTCTTGAACCATATATGGATGCCGATGCCGCATCTTTTAATACAGAGATATTTTCGATGTTATTAGGATCAATGTCGCCTATATTGGACACAACCCCATCAATGAGAATAAGCGGATCGTTATTCCCTAATGTTCCAATACCCCGTATTCTGATCTGAGCAGCCTGTCCCGGTACCCCATTGAATTGGGAAACCGTAACACCGGGCAATGCCCCTTGAAGTGCAACCGTAGTATTGAAAACTGGACGTTTTACCAATTCAGAACCACTGATCACAGAAACTGCGCCTGTAAGGTTTACTTTTTTCTGTTTACTATATCCCACTACCACAACCTGATCGAGTAATTCAGATTGTGCTTCAAGTACTATTTCCATAGAACCTGCTTTGGCTGGTACCTCGAGGCTCCTGAAGCCAACTGCTGTAAAAGTCAAAACAGACTGACTATTTGCATCTATTATAAATATTCCTTCACCATTTGATTGCACGGCAGTACCTGATGCCTTGTTTGTAATTGTTGCACCAACAATCGGACTACCTGAAGCTGAAAGTATTTTCCCATTTACTTTGATGGTTTGGGCCATTCCATTGACCAAAGTCAATTGAAAAAGTATAAGCATGAAACCATAAAAATTAAAAATGTATTTTCTCATATGCCTAGTTTGTGCAGTAAACTTATAAATTATGTTATTAGACAAAATGAGTGAATGTTTGATGAAGCAAACAAACTCTATCGTAAACGAAAACGTTATCGATTACGGTAGATAGTTTATTTTTTTAAACCACAAAATGTTGCTGTGATTGAGTTTCAGACAATACTTTTTTTTAAATTTAAAAACACGACCTTCAAAAAACGATCTTTTCATTGCTTATACCATAACCCTAAATTCACAACTTTAAAACATGTCTAGAGTAAAATGCCCTATTTGCAACAAGACGGAAAATATACTTAAAGCCGGTATTGTCAGAAAAAAACAGCGATACAACTGCAAACACTGTAACTACCATTTCATTACAGAAAAAATAAAGAAAAACAAATTAACATATGCAGAGAAAAATGACCGACAAACATCCATGATTGATATTGCAAGAGCGGCTGGAGTATCCATTGCAACAGTCTCCAGAGCGCTCAATAACAGGACAGACATCAGTAAGAAAACGAGCAAATTTATCAATGAATTGGCAGTTTCGATGAACTACCAACCAAATATATTGGCTCAGAGTCTTGTAAATAAAAGTACGCATACGCTTGGTGTTATCATTCCAAGTCTTGAGACTACAATATTCTCTACCATGCTTAGCGGAATCCAGGAAGTGGCTGCCCTAGCTGGTTACCGAGTAATTATTTGCACATCGAATGAAAGTCACGAAACCGAAATAGCGAATATCCAAGCACTGATGAACAATATGATTGACGGACTTTTAATTTGCCATAGCATACATACCAGCACTTTTGAACACATCAGGATTCATATCAATAAAAGGATTCCCATTATCCAATTTTATAGGGTATCAGTCGGACTGCCTATTCCACAGATAGTAGCCGATGATGAAGCAGGTGGAGAAACAGTTACTGAATACCTTATTAAAAAAGGTTGTCGTAAAATAGCAGTGCTATTGGGACCCAAAGAATTGTCACTGACACAAAACAGATTAAAAGGATACCAAATGGCACTTAAAAAATACAAAATTAAGTTTGATGCTGATTTGCTGGCTCATGTTGACTTTGGCCAGGAGAGTGTTCATACCGCTTTGAACAATTGGATCAAAAAACATCCTGACCTCGATGCTATCATTTCCATATCAGACAAAAGTGCTGCACAAATCATTACTAAATTGAAATCCAACAAAATAAATGTTCCTAAAAAAATCCGAGTTGTGGGATTTGGCAATGAATTTGTCGGCGAAATGCTAGATCCGAAGCTGACCACCTTTGATACACATACCAAAAAAATTGGTGAAGAAGCATCGCGCCTGATTATTGAACAAATAATTTCAGGCAATAGGGAGATAAACACCAAGATTGTTCCAGGAAAACTGGTTATCAGAGACTCAGCTTGATCTGAAAAAATAAAAAACGAAACTTTAAAACTATTGTTCAACTTCATTCCGAATAATTTATTCAATTGAAAGAACATTTGATATCAAAAATAAAAACATGAAACAAAAATTAATTTACACTACATTACTTTTTTCACTCATAATTTCTGTGGGTTGTAATGTTGCAAAAAAATATACAATTGCGGAAAATAACCTCACCAAAGAGGCAATGCTTAAAGCAATGCTGTGGCAAGAGGCTAATCCTATTTTTGCAAAAGCACCAACTGACTGGACGAATGGCGCCTATTATCTTGGAGTTGCAAAAGCCCATCAGGCCACAAAGGACAAAACCTTTCTGGATGTCTTGAATACCATGGCCGTAAGAAATGCCTGGAAACCTTGGGAGCGGTTTTTTCATGCAGATGATATGAATATCTGCTACAGTTACCTCTATCTGCACCAGCAAGGGGTTCGGGCCAATTTGCAGCCAACAGAAAATATCATAAGAGATCATCTCTTTAAACCACATCCTTGGAAAAATGGCGTGAGCGGAAAAAAAATGGAGACGAACGAACCAGATGAAAAATCCATCTTATGGTGGTGGTGTGACGCCCTTTTCATGGCTCCTACAGTGATTACTTCTTATGCAAAAATCACCAAAAATAATTCGATACTTAACGAAATGGATAAATACTATTTGCAAAGTTATGAGCTGCTGTACGATAAGCAGCAACATCTTTTTTCAAGGGATATGCGTTTCCTATGGAAAGGCAACCCTTCAGATATCAAAGAACCCAATGGGCAAAAAGTATTCTGGAGCAGAGGAAACGGATGGGTACTGGCGGGGTTGGCTCTTATCTTAAACGACTTACCGAATGAATATCCCAATCGTACGTTTTATGAAGAACTTTATCTTCAAATGGCTGAGAAAATAAAAGAACTCCAACCGAATGATGGTTTGTGGAGAACTAGTTTACTTTGTCCCGAAACTTATCCACATGGAGAAGTTAGTGGAAGTGGATTTTATACTTATGCATTGGCTTGGGGTATCAATAATGGCCTACTCAAAAGTTCCGAATATAAAGCTGTAGTCAAAAAAGCATGGAAAGCCATCCTTTCTTGCCAAAATGAAAACGGCAAAGTAGGATGGGTTCAAAATATAGGTGCCAATCCAATGCCAACAACAAGAGACAGCTGGCAAAACTTTGGTACTGGTGCATTTCTGTTGGCGGGAAGCGAAATGCTAAAGCTGAAATGACTTCCCGCTTTGAATTTTTACCTTATTCCAGTTATCCTTTGATTCTAATTTTCAGGATTCCTAGCAGACAGTTTGTAACTTTGATTTTTTTCAAATACTACCAAAACTTTTTGTACTACGTATAGATTACAATATTTACAATATACCGACGATTACTTTTAAAGTTTTGACGCTAATAGGTGAATTAATCAAACTGTTTTATCTGGGAACATGGTAATAAATTGACAAATGCGTTTTTTTACTACCTTTACCCCCCACTGAAATCTTTATTAATTTATGGCAGAGATCAGTACTAGACAATTTTTGGAGTTTGAGAAGCCGATCAAAGATCTTTTTGATCAGATTGAGCAATTGA
>JBILSG010000232.1:0-4436 GCA_044372235.1 Chitinophagaceae bacterium | reverse complement strand
GCAAAGGGACTGTTATGTGCTCAAGAGCTTCTACTTTGTAATAAACCGAAACAATTTGTTGTGAAGTATTGAATGCCGATATCTGGAAAAAGTCAGTTGTATATAAATGGGCACCAACTTCAACCCGGAGATTCATTTCTTCCATGAATTCCCTGGCGAGACAATCCCTGGTTCCTTCACCAAATTCGAGTCCACCTCCAGGAAATTTGGTATACTTATTACCGCGAATGAATTCATCGCTTACCAGAATTTCATTTTTCAGATTGATCAATATGCCGTAAACCCTTAATGTTATCATTTTAAACTATTGCTTTTCTTATTTAGTCAATTTTGATAATGCCTTCAAAAACAAATGTTGCCGGACCGATGAGCCAAATGTTCTCTGCACTTTTTTCGCTTGTTCTGTCAAATCGGATAGCAAGCCTTCCACCTTCAACTTCAACAGGTATTTCCTGTTCACCTGGTTGTGTTGATGATGCTATAGCCGCAGCTGTTGCCCCTGTACCACAACTCAGGGTTTCATCTTCTACTCCTCGCTCGTAGGTCCTGATTTTTATTCCCCTATCAGTCTTTTTTACAAAGTTTACATTGATCCCTTCTGCTGCATAGGTGTTATTGTACCTGATTTTTCTGCCTTCAGCATAAACATCTGTTTCATCAAGGTTTTCGACGAATCTGATATAATGTGGTGAACCGGTATTGAGAATCAAATCGGTTTCATTCTCCGATACCTCCGATACATCTTTCATTTTCAATTGAATGAGCCCGGTTGGATCAATCATGGCATCATGCGGACCATCAACAGCTATAAATAGATATTTTACTTTTCGGATTCCCAGGTCATAGGCAAACTGCACCAGACATCTGCCACCATTGCCGCACATGCTTCCTTCCTTACCATCTGCATTGAAGTAAACCATTCTGAAATCAAAGCCATCAGCTTCTTCAAGCATCATCAGTCCGTCTGCTCCAATACCTAGCTTCCGGTTGCATAGAAAAGCAACCTGTTCAATATTTAATCTGCTGTATGCCCCATCTCGGTTATCAATGATTACAAAATCGTTGCCCGTTCCCTGATACTTCCTGAATTTTATCTCCATTTGATTGACTTGTTAATTCCCTTATTGAATCTCCCAAAGCGTTAACAACTGAGGGAAGCTCTTCCCTCATCCCTCATCCCTAGTCCCTCTTTACTCATCCCTCGTTACTCATCCCTCATCCCTAATTACACAATCCTCTCCAACACATGCCTGATCAGCTTATCAACTACCAAATCAGCATCACCTGAAAATTGTCTTGTTAGCCTGTTGGCTACAATTGCACTCATGGAAAGTGCCTGATGCCCAAGGCATCTTGAAAGTCCGTAAAGGGCGGCAGTTTCCATCTCAAAATTGGTTATCCGATGATTTCCGAGACTAAACGCTGTTAATCCAGCATTTAGCCCTGGCATGGAAAGTCCCATTCGGAGATTTCGACCTTGTGGGCCGTAAAAACCCGGACAGGTAGCTGTGATACCAGCATGACAATTTTCAGCTAGCTTGGCCAACAAAATACCCCCTGCTCCAAAGACGTAAGGTGAAGATAAATCTGGATTCAGGTGAAGCTGATTTTGGATGGCTTGTAAAATGGCAATTTCTTCGTCGTTATTTTTAAAAGGGTAATAATGCATGAGGTTGTCCAATCCAAGACCATGTGTGCTGGCTACAAAACTGTCAACCGGCACAGATTCCTGTAAAGAACCTGAAGTGCCAACCCGGATAATCTTAAGCGACTTACGCTCGGGAAATAATACCCGGTTTTCGAAATCAATATTTACAAGTGCGTCTAATTCATTGATTACGATATCAATGTTATCCGGACCAATTCCGGTTGATAATACACTGATTCTTCGGGAACCAATGTATCCTGTGTGGGTGATAAACTCCCGGTGGTGAGACCTGTGCTCAATGCTGTCAAAATGCCGGCTTACCTTTTCAACCCTGAATGGATCACCAACCGTGATGATTGTTTCTGCAATTTCTTCAGGTTTTAAGTCGAGGTGATAAATAGCGCCCCGGTTATTGATAATCAACTCAGAAGATTCGATTTTCCCCATGTTTTTATTTTATTCCAAAGCCGCAAAAATGGCATTGGGAAATTATGTGCAAAAGTACTAATTTTGCAACTGTTCAGGTGAGTTTACCTGACAATTGGTCCTGTGGCCGAGTGGCTAGGCAGAGCTCTGCAAAAGCTTCTACAGCGGTTCGAATCCGCTCGGGACCTCAACGCGAAGGTAAACCCCCTTCGCTTTTTTTTTTATGACCAGGTATTCTAAATGGATAAGTCTGCTCGCATTTGTTATTCTGCTGGCATCATGTTTCATGCCTTGGACATACCATGCAGACATCAATAATTATTTTACTGGATTTTATTCTGAAAAGAATATGTATGGTAAACCCGCTAAACTCCTGCTCACGTTTGGAGGCATCACTACAGTATGTTCTTTCATACCTGTGCTCTGGTTGAAAAGGACTGCTTTTCTGGCAGGTGGGTTGAACGTGGCTTATGCAATCAAGAACTTTCTCCTGTTCGGTTCCTGCTATCGTGGGTATTGTCCTGAAAAACAAAGCGGACTATACATCATGCTTTTCGCTTCATTTGTTATTTTTATAATGGCATTTCTTCCGGATGGTAAAGTAAAGGAGCAAGCGCAGTAGGATTGTATTGGAAATCATTCATATTCATAGCACTAATCCTTCTGCTTGCAGCATGCAGAAAAACAAAACCCGAGTTTGACGGCATAAACTGTACAGGTAACTGTTTTATTTTGACAGGTAGGGTAGTCGACACACCATCAAACGCCGGTCTTCAAGGTGTTGAACTCCGGTTTTTTTATCGCCCCCCCGGGTATGCTTTGCTCACCAATCCAACTCGTTATATAGGTAAAACAACAACACATTCAAATGGAGCCTACAATTTCAAATTTGATAAAACAAGTTTTAGCGCCAATGGTGGTTACTTCAGAGTACAGGCATTTAAAAACGATTATTTCTATGGCCTTTTTAATCAAAATGATTTAAGTGTATTTGATCTGGATAGTACTCATGTTAATGTGCCATTTACCCAGAATTTTATTTTATTCAGAGCAGCAAAATTAACAGTAAGATTTGTAGCGGAGACTGTTACAAATTTTGAATTTTTGACTTTCAGCTACAGTTATGGTCCAATTGGAAATGGAATAAGTTTTCCTGGAGGACGTAAAATTGACACTACGATCAATTTTCAAACTGCCGGAGATATCTCAACATTTATGCAATGGGAAGCAAAAGGAAATGGTGTGAATATCAGTAAAAAGGATACCATTATTGCTACCCGTGGAGGTACTTACCAGTATAAAATTTCTTTATAACAAGCACTGTCTGTAATTCGGAATTTATTTTTTAACATCCTTGCTCCAGTTATCTTTCAAAGTGACTGTTCTGTTAAAGACCAATTTTCCATCAGTTGCATATTTGTTATCCAACGTAAAATAGCCCTTTCTGATAAACTGAAATTGTTGTCCGCCTTTAGCTTCCAGCAAACTGTTTTCAACCCTGGCATCTGCAATGATTTCAAGGCTATTGGGATTGACATATGTTTTAAAATCTCCATCTTCATTTGATGGGTTTTCAACCTGAAATAACCTGTCGTATAATCGCACTTCAGCTGTAGATGAATCAGCAACTGAAACCCAGTGCATTGTTCCTTTCACTGCAATTCCGGAAGTATCCTGACCACTTTTGCTTTCCGGAAAATATTCGCAAAATACTTCAGTGACTTTTCCAGCTTCGTTTTTTTGAAATCCTGTGCATTTAACGATATAGGCATTTTTAAGCCTCACGTGCATGCCGGGTGCGAGTCTAAACCATTTTTTGGCAGGCTCCTCCATGAAGTCTTCTGCTTCTATCCAGAGCTCGCGACCAAAATGGAGGTCTCGATAGCCACCATTATCTTCCAGTTCCGGATTGTTCTCACCATGCAGAATTTCTGAGCTGTTTTCCGGATAATTTGTAATGATGAGTTTAATAGGATCAAGTACAACCATCCTCCTTAAGGCTGTTTTATTCAGGTCTTCACGTACAAAAAACTCCAGTAATCCAACATCAATGATGTTTTCCCTGCGTTGTATTCCTATCCTTTCGCAAAAATTCCGAATGGATAAGGGCGTATACCCACGTCTTCTCATGCCTGAAATTGTAGGCATACGTGGATCATCCCATCCATCTACCATATTTTCCTGCACCAACTGTAACAATTTTCGCTTGCTCATCACCGTATAAGTCAGGTTCAAACGAGCAAACTCAAATTGTCTGGAAGGGAAGATGCCAAGTTGTTCTATGTACCAGTTGTAGAGTGGCTTGTGTACTTCAAACTCAAGGGTACATATCGAATGGGTTATGTTTTCAATGGCGTCTGAT
>JBILSG010000231.1:0-4442 GCA_044372235.1 Chitinophagaceae bacterium | reverse complement strand
GTTATTCTTGACTACGGTGTTGAGGGTGGAGAATATGAAGATTCCAAATACGATCGTGAAACAGAAGAGTTTATTAAAGTTATAGAATTTGCAGGTAAGCAACCCAATGCCCCTTTCATCAGCATAAAAGTAACAGGATTGGTATCAAGCATATTATTGAACAAAATAAACATATCGAACCCTGGAAGTGGAAACTATCCTGATAGTATTTGGCAAAAAATTGACTCTCTTGAAGATTTAGAAAAGTCGAATTGGAAGAAGTTACTTAGCAGAGTTGATCTTATTTGTAATGCAGCAGAAATCAATGGAATAGGCGTGATGATTGATGCGGAAGAATCATGGATTCAGGACCCCATTGATCTGATAGCTGATCTAATGATGGAAAAATACAACAAATCAAATTTTATTGTATTTAATACCATTCAGCTATACAGATCAGACAGGCTTTCATTTTTGAAGTCAAGCATCGATCAAGCAATAAAATTAAACTATAAACCGGCCTATAAACTCGTTAGGGGTGCATACATGGAGAAGGAACGAAAAAGAGCAATAGCCCTGAATTACCCCTCTCCCATTCAAATCAATAAGTTAAAAACAGACGAAGCATACAATGAAGCCATAAACTATTGCTGCTCGATTGAATCACCTGTTTGCATCGTTATTGCCAGTCACAATGAAGAAAGTACAATAATTGCAGCAAATTATGGTGAAATTAACAGCAATAAAAACGTTGAAATCCATTTTTCGCAACTCTATGGCATGAGTGACAACCTGACATTCAACCTGGCTGCCAAAGGATTTAAAGTATCAAAATATCTTCCTTTCGGTCCTGTAGAGGAAGTTATTCCATATCTCATGCGCAGGGCTCAGGAGAATAGTTCCATATCCGGACAAACCACCAGGGAACTTTATTTACTAAAAAAAGAACTTTCAAGAAGGGCCAAATAAGCTTTCATTGAGAAGGAGATTACGTATTAATACTTAAGCTTTTTCAATAAAAGTACTATTTGCCATAAATTATCGAATCAACAGTTCCGATGGGAAATTGAATTGATTATATTTATACAACTAAGGCTCAACATATGTATGGTATTATTAATCAGGCTATTCAACAAATGGTCACGAGAGATCATGGAGAGGAAGTTTGGCTCAATATCATCCATAAAAGTGGTATAGATGTCTACGAATTCAGAAACCATGAAAGCTACGACGATAAGTATACCTACGTACTGGCAGAAACACTTGCTGAACATTTGAATACAAATATCTCTGAAATCCTTCGCTCACTCGGAGAATTCTGGATTATAGATGTTTCATTAAAAAAATATCCGGCAATGATGGCCGCCGGAGGTAATTCATTCAGAGAATTTCTATTTAACCTACCTAAATTTCACAATCGCATATACCTCAGTTATCCGGATTTGGTTGCCCCAGAGTTCAAAATCTATAACAATGGCGATAGTATAGCGGTGGAATATCATTCTGAAAGAGAAGGGTTAACTCACCTAATGGAGGGCATGCTTTTGGGAATAATCAAGATGTTCAATGAACATCATGCGTTGGTTAAACTGGAGTATACTAAATCGAATTCAACAATTGATCATGATCTTTTCCTGATAACATGGATAAAGAATTAAATACGCATTTGGCTCACACAGGTATCTTGCTTGAAATTGAAAAGCTGTTTCCTTTTTATTTCAAACTTGACAGGGTTTTAGCTATTACCGGCTCAGGAGCTTCTCTATCCAAATTGATACCTGAAAAAAATAAACTTTTCAATGAAACATTTCAACTCCTAAAACCTAAAATTTCAGATCCATTAAATTTCGAATCGCTGCAATCGATTTGCTCAGGTTTTGTACTGATAAAAATTAAAAATAAAGAAAAAGCTTTGTTACGGGGGCAATTTGAATACAGAGCATGGGATGATGAAATTATTTTTTATGGTTCACTCTGGGCTGATGACCATGAAGTCTTAATCAACTTTGGTCTAACATATTCTGACTTTCCAGCATATGATGCCATTTTTGATATTCAGCAAATGAAATCAGTGCTTAAGAATGAACAGGAGGATTTGAATAAGTTAAAACACGAATTGGATATTATCAATCATTCCGGCGACTTGTTTATTCACCTACACCCTAGTGGTCTCATTCGAAAAGCCTCTCCAAGCAGTAAATCTATGTTGGGATATGAGCAGCATGAGCTTGTTGGACAAGTGATTCAAAACCTGATTAAAGATCAAAATGGACTTGATATAATCAAGGAATTAAATGAGATAAGAAGCGTAAATAAATCAAAAGATTTTGTAACATACATAAATAAAAAAAATGGCGAAAATGTTGGTGTAAACATATCTATTTCTCTAGTTAACAACTCAAGCTTAAACTCACTCTTTTTTATTTGTATAATCAAAGATATCAGCGACAGGATTAAGGATTTAGAAGAAATCAGCAACCTCGCATCCTTTCCGAATGAGAACCCAAACCCTATTTTCAGGATTGATGGATCCGGAATAATACATTTCAGAAACAGGGCTGCTAATACAATGACACATATTGTGTATAATGGTAAGATTCACAGCTTTGAAAAATTCTGGTCATTTTTATTACATGAAGAAGCCGGAATATTCCCCAATAATATTGATGGCATTGTCAATAACAGGTATTATAATTTTCGAATTGTAAAACGTGTAGATTGTGATGAATTGAATATTTATGGTTCAGACATCAGTGAACGAAGAGAATCTGAAATGCAGGCTCAGGAAACATTCAATAAATTGAACAACTTTCTTGAATCAACCAATGATGTATACTACCTGATTTACCAGCAAAATAAAAATAAAAACTTTTTTACCTCCAGATGGCCCTTATTTATGGGTTTCAATCCTGCTTCAGGAGACATGTGGGAGCAAAAAAGAGCGTGTGTTATTGATGAATTCAAAAATATTTATGATGATGCTATGAAGGAATTCATGCTGAATGGCAGCATGACAGTAAAATATAAAATTAAAAACAAAGTATCCGGACAAATAAGATGGATACTGGAAGAATCAAAAATAAAGTTTGATTCCACTTTGAATGATGAAATAATTTCTGGCAGACTTACTGATATCACTACAAACGAAAATTTCAGAAGTCAGATGAAAGAATCAGAAGAAAGATTTCAACTCATTACTGAATCAATGCCAGTAATGATTTGGGTATCCAATGAAGAGAATAAAGTCACATACACTAACAAGGCATCCAGAGATTTTTTTGGATTTGATTTAAAAACTATAACAGGGCAAACTGAGTTTGCAAAGCTCGTTCATCCAGATCACCATCAAAAAGCTATCATTGAATGGAGTAAAACACTCAACAACAAAGTAAGAGGTGAAATACAATACCTTGTATTGAATGCTGAAAATGAATACCGTTGGATCTATGAAATAGCTGTACCCAGATTCATGCAAAACAATGAATTTCTTGGTTATATAGGGGCGGCATTTGACATTACCAATGAAAAATCAATTTATAAAACACTGGAAGAGGAGAAAAAAAAATATGAACTCCTCTCGACCAAATCTGCAGACATTATTTTCCTGATGAGCAATACAGGAATAATTGAATATGTCTCACCTTCAATAAATCGTATTTTGAATATGTCTGAACAAGATATCATTGGACATTCAATTTTCAATCTGATTGAGGGTACACAGGTTCTGGACCTGAATGAAACCCAAAATGATCTTTCCGATGCTTCACAGCAACAAATGTTGAGTTTCAAAATGAAAGATAAACAAGGTGAACTTAAATGGGTTGAAGCAGTTTACAGCAGGTTTACGGAAGATGAATTAGGAGGGAAAAAGATTCTTATGCATGTAAGGGACATCAATGAACAATACCTTGCACAAACAATGTTGATCGAAAATGAGGCTAAATACCGTAGCCTCTTTTCAAACATGAATCTTGGTATTATGGAAGTTGATAAGGAAGAAAAAATACTTTACGTAAACAAGTCTTTTGAAAGAATTTCCGGTTATCATGAAGATGAACTGATAGGAAAGCTGGCACCAGATATCTTTTTAACTGACCTCAGCGAAAAAGATGTCAACTTACAGGAAAGGAGAAACAGAGAGCATGGTAAAGAAGGTCTCTATGAAATAAAAGTCAGAAAAAAAGACAAGAGCTTGGCTACTTGGGTCATAAGTGGGGCTCCAACTTATGACATGAAAGGTAAAATAAGAGGCTCCATTGGAATTCACTGGGATGTAACCGAAATAAGAGACCTGGAAACAAAAATTCTTTTTGAAAGTGTGCAGAAAGAAAAAGAATTGATGGAAGCAAGGTTGCAGGCTGAGGAAGAACAACGAGATGTTATTGGGAGAGACTTGCATGATGGTGTTGGACAAATGCTGGCATATTTGAGTTTGTATTTCAATATTTTAAAAGAAAAAGATT
>JBILSG010000230.1:0-4443 GCA_044372235.1 Chitinophagaceae bacterium | reverse complement strand
TTGTTCTTTTCCAGTACCCTTATCCTTGGCACTCACATTAAGCATACCATTGGCATCGATGTCAAAAGTAACTTCAATCTGAGGAACTCCTCTTGGGGCAGGGGGAATATTATCCAGATTGAATATGCCTAAGGTTTTATTCTGATTGGCCATAGGGCGCTCACCTTGCAGGACCTGAATCTGTACACCGGGTTGGTTATCTGCTGCTGTAGAAAAGGTTTCTGATTTCTTGGTTGGAATGGTAGTATTTGATGGAATCAAAACAGTCATAACGCCTCCAAGGGTTTCAATACCAAGACTAAGTGGCGTAACATCTAACAAGAGTACGTCCTTAACTTCACCTGTCAAAACAGCTCCCTGAACACCTGCACCAATAGCTACCGCTTCGTCAGGATTCACACTTTTATTAGGCTTCTTTCCAAAGAATTTCTCCACTATTTCCTGAACTTTAGGAATACGTGTAGAACCTCCAACGAGGATAACTTCATCTATATCAGAAGCTCTCATTCCTGCATCCTTTAATGCCTGTTCACAAGGCTTAAGACAACGCTCGAAAAGATTATCGGCAACCTGCTCGAATTTTGCACGGGTTAACTTCTTAACAAGGTGTTTGGGAACGCCGTCAATTGCAGTTACGTAAGGGAGATTGATTTCAGTTTCTGAAGAAGAAGAAAGTTCGATTTTAGCTTTTTCAGAAGCTTCTTTGAGACGTTGCAACGCCATTGGGTCTTTGCGCAGGTCTACATTTTCTTCTCTCTGAAATTCTTCAGCAAGCCAGTCCATGATTACTTTATCAAAGTCATCACCTCCAAGGTGCGTGTCACCATTGGTAGATTTCACTTCGAAAACACCATCACCCAGCTCAAGAACTGAGATGTCAAAAGTTCCTCCCCCAAGATCAAATACGGCTATTTTGCTGTCTATATTCTTTTTGTCCAGACCATAAGCGAGGGCGGCAGCAGTAGGCTCATTAATAATCCTCCTCACATTCAATCCTGCAATTTCACCTGCCTCTTTGGTAGCCTGACGTTGCGCATCATTGAAATAAGCCGGAACAGTTACAACAGCTTCATGCACTTCCTGACCAAGGTAGTCTTCTGCAATTTTTTTCATCTTCTGCAGAACCATGGCACTTATTTCCTGTGGGGTATACAACCTTCCGTCAATATCTATACGAACTGTATTGTTATCTCCTTTTGCAACATTGTAACTCCAATGTTTGATTTCTTCAGTTACCTCATCAAAGCGCCTGCCCATAAACCGCTTGACACTGGTGATTGTGTTAATCGGGTTCGTGATTGCCTGACGTTTTGCAGGGTCTCCTACTTTACGCTCACCGTTTTTCAGAAATGCAACCACACTGGGGGTGGTCCTTCTGCCTTCATCGTTGGCGATCACGACTGGTTCATTTCCTTCCATTACGGATACGCAACTATTGGTTGTTCCGAGGTCTATTCCAATGATTTTTGCCATATAAGTGAATTTAGATAACTGGTATAATCAAGAGCTGTGCCGACAGTTAAAACAAGAAAAGATGTCAGTTTTATCGGTAAATCAATGACAATTGATGTTAGAAAACAGAGAAAATGTCACAAAATGGCAGGTATTTATTTATCCTGCCTAGATTAAACTTGTCCTTAAAATGTGTTGAACAATTTGTTCGGCATGAATGCGTGAGTTTTCAATAAACCATTTATTGGTTTTTAATCCTCCACAGATGACCCCTGCCAAATAGATTCCATCAACATTGGTCATCATCGTTTCCGGATTATGTATAGGTGTTTGAAATTCATCAGTCCCGATTTCAACTCCCATGGCAGTCAAAAAATCAAATGCAGGCAGGTAACCCGTCATGGCCAGTACAAAGTCATTGGCAAGGGTAAGCCGGCCTTCCTCAGTTTCAATCTCAACCTCAAAATCCCTTATACTACTCAACTGTGCATTAAAATAGGCCTTGATGGATCCTTCTTGGATTCTATTTTCGATTTC
This sequence comes from Chitinophagaceae bacterium, assembly GCA_044372235.1. GTDB lineage: Bacteria > Bacteroidota > Bacteroidia > Chitinophagales > Chitinophagaceae > Pollutibacter. The sequence goes on along the minus strand of JBILSG010000230.1, from coordinate 2,454 downwards.
GGGCCTAATCCAGTATTTTACTGATTCCCTGATATGGGGACCACGAACAACCATGGTCACATCTGCTCCTTTTCGCCATGTTTCCATGGCTACGTCAACTGCTGAATTAGCAGCGCCAACAACTATTATTTTCTGTCCGAAATAAGGATGTGCTTCTCTATAGTAATGATGAACCTTAGGTAAATCCTCTCCCGGAATACCGAGTAAGTTTGCTTCATCATAAAAACCTGTTGCAATAATCAGTTTTTTGCAGGTATAAGCTTTTTTTGATGTGATAACCTGAAATCCTGATTCCTGCCTAGTTACTTGCAAGACACGCTCATAAAGTGCAAGGTTGAGCCTCCAATGTGATGTTACTCTTCTGTAATATTCAAGTGCCTCTGCCCTTGTAGGCTTTGGATTATGTGAAATAAAAGGGACATCCCCGATTTCTAGCTTTTCAGAAGTTGAAAAAAATGTCATGTTAAGGGGATAATTGTAAATGGAATTGACAAGTGCTCCTTTTTCAATAATCAAATGGGATAGTCCACTTTGTCTGCTTTTTATCCCACATGCAAGTCCAATTGGTCCACCTCCTATTATAATAACATCAACATGAGCGTTCAACTTATCCATTTTATGCAGAAACCTTTGTTTTGAAGCTGAAATTACGCTGTGAAAAATAACTAAAGGCTACAACAAAGAAAGTGGTGATGATTTTGGCAATTGTAGGATAAATATGAAGGTATTCAACAAATAACTTAAGAAAGAAATAATTCATTAATAAACTGCAAAGCACAATAACAAGATACCTGAAAAACTGTATCCGCCCTTTAAGCTGCGACTCTTGGAAAACAACGAATCTCATCAAAAGAAATCCTGCAGGAAAACTCAATAAAAAAGCAAGCAGGAAAGAGGCTATGTGCGGACTAACAACAATCAAACCCAGTTGAAGATTCTGTTTATCCAATACGTAGTGATAAAAAAGGAAGAAGAGGAGTATATCAAACAAGGTGTTTATTCCACCACAAACAGCGTATCGGTATGTTGTTCTATCGAAAAATCGCCTGAATAGCGGATAGAAAAAATCAAGAATGGTTTCAATTTGAATTTTCAAGTTAAACTATTGAGTTGATTCAGAATTTACAGATGAAGGTTGTATGTTTTCTTGCATAAACAGCGCCAATGGCCTGATGAAGTGCAAGCATTTTTGCATTAAAGTCTCCCACCCAAGATAATTCAAGTTCTTCATATTGATTCAACGGATGTGTGTACTCCTGAAGCTTCATAAACAAACACGACTCCAGTCCCTGATTTCGATACTTTTCCTTGGTTCCCATAATTACCGCACGCATGCGTTTATGCTTGATGGTTAATTTGTTCCAAAGAAACCTGAGTTTACCTGCAAGATTCAGCTTCCCATTTAATCCCCTGATTAATTCATTTGTATCCGGCAAGATCATTACAAACGCAACAGGCTCATTATCAGATGTATATGCAAACCAAATCAAGTTTTGATCCATGACTGGCTTAATCTTCTGAAGGGTTTCCCTGATAGTAGCATCAGTAACCTGGGTAAAATTTTCAAAATCTTTCCAGGAGTCATTGTAGATTTCCTTAAAATCTGAAGCAAACTTATCTAGCTGATTTTTATCAAGATGCTTAAATGTATAACCATTTCTTTTGATTACCCAGTTGGCAATTTTTGCTACCTTTTCGGGCATCCCTTTTTTAACTTCAATATGATTTGAAATCTGTTCATATTTTACCTCAAAACCAAAATCCTCAAAGAATTTCCTGTAGTAAGGAGGATTGTAATTCATCCCATAAAAAGGAGCTGTAAATCCATCAACCAATAATCCCCACCACATATCATTTTCACCAAAGTTAACAGGTCCGAGCATGGCCTCCATTCCCTGTCCTTTAAGCCATGCCCTTGCAGTATTGAAAAGTATTTGAGCTGCTTCACCGTCATCTATACATTCGAAAAACCCACAACCGCCAGTTGGAATATCCTCTTTAAATGCTTTCTTTTCATTGATAAAGGCTGCAATCCTACCGATTGTTTTTCCCGAATCACTTAATAGAATCCATCTTATACATTTTCCAAAACTAAAAAAATTGTTACGGGAAGGATCAAAAACGGCTTCAATATCGTTGAAAAGCGGACAAACCCAATTTGAATCTTCCGCATATATGGTGAAAGGCAAATCTAGAAATCGCCTTACGTCCTGCTTTGATTTTACTTCTATAACCTTCATCATGAAAAATGTTGTGCAAAGTTACCAAAAGAACCTGTTCGTTTAACCTGTAATGTCAGATATCGAAAAGCATATCCTCGTATTTCTATATTATAGCTCCAATAAATCAGAGACAATGGCAGATAAAATGAACTAGTTGTACATTTGCAGCAATTTCAGAAATATGCTCAATACAATCATCCGGGAAAAGGCAATTATTGCGGTTAATAAAATA
>JBILSG010000229.1:0-4451 GCA_044372235.1 Chitinophagaceae bacterium | reverse complement strand
GTGCCTTATACGTTTAAAGATTTATCAACAACTACCTACGGTACAGTAAACAGTTGGCAATGGAATTTTGGGAATGTAGCAGATCTAACTGATGTATCAACAACTAAAAATGCGACCTATGCATATCCGGTAGCAGGGATTTATAATGTGTCATTGGTTGTTGGAACAACAGTTGGTTGCACGGATACACTCCGGCAGGAATTGAATGTAAAAGCAAGGCCGGAACTATTTTTGAATGCGGATACAGTAATTTGTGATGTCGATACCCTGCAACTCAATGCAAGGGGTACAGGGGCTTTCAGCTGGAGTCCGGATTACAACATAAGCAGTCTTACCAGTGCGTCACCCAATGTTAGTCCTGACCGTCCCACACGCTATTCTATTACCCTTACACAATCACCTGGCTGCATCAATACGGCTTCTGTTTTTGTGGATGTAAAGTCTCTTGTTACGTTGAATCTTGCCGCTGATACAACTATTTGCTTGGGAGACAGTGTTCAGTTACGACCTGATTCGGATGGTGTTAATTTCAAATGGTCTTCCCAGGTTGGAGAATATCTTTCTGACTGGCAACAGAAATATCCCTTTGTTAAACCATCATCAGACATGCGGTATCAGGTGTTGGCAACCATTGGCAAATGTTTTGCATCAGATGAGATACTCGTCAGGACGGTTCCATATCCCAAAGCTTTAGCAAGTGCTGATACTGCCATCTGCTATGGTGATGCCATTCAATTGTTTGTGTCTGGTGGAACTGCATACAGCTGGAAGCCAGCAGGGTTTGTGAGTAATTCAGTATCGGCTACTCCGGTTGTAAAACCACTGGCAACAACAGATTTCATTGTGAGTTCAACTGATTTTAAGGGTTGTCCCAAATCAGTTTTTGATACTGTAAAAGTAACTGTTATTCCTCCCGTCCTGGCCTTTGCCGGTAATGATACAGTAGTTGTAGCGGGTCAGCCACTTCGGCTTAATGCTACAGGAGCAGTAGATTATGCCTGGTTTCCCCCTGCCAACCTCTCTAACGCCTTTATTGCCAATCCCATAGCTTTGCCCATTGATGATGTCACTTACAGGGTTAAGGTTTCAACCAAAGAAGGGTGCTTTGCTTTTGACTCCCTAAAGGTAAAAGTGTACAAGACTCCTCCGGAAATATTTGTGCCAACCCTTTTCACACCCAACGGAGACGGGTTGAACGACCTTTTGAGACCGGTACCTGTCGGTATATCCAAGTTTGTCTACTTCAGGGTTTACAATAGATACGGGCAGCTGGTTTACAGTGCAAATGATTTTATTTCCGGATGGGATGGCAGGTTCAAGGGAAGGGATCAGGGAAATGAATCCTTTGTATGGCATGCATATGCAGAAGATTATTTGGGCAATAAATTATACCGGAAAGGACAAACAACTTTGATTAGATAGTTATGAGTAGAAAAATTTTAGTAACCGGTGCAAGTTCCGGATTTGGAGAAGCTATAGCCTGGAAATTTGCAGCGTCAGGTGATAATCTGGTGATCACCGGAAGGAGAAGTGATCGTTTGCATGAGCTGGCAGAAAAAATAAAAAATAAACATGGTGTAGAGGTGCTGGTTAAGGTTTTTGATGTGCAAAACCGAGAGCAGGTATTTGAAGCTTTGCACAGTGAACCCTATTTACAAGATCTTGATGTTGTGGTTAACAATGCCGGACTGGCTCTGGGTAGAGATTTATTTGATGAAGCTTCCTTGGATGATTGGGATACCATGATAGACACCAATGTCAAAGGGTTGCTTTATGTTACCAAAGCTGTGCTTCCTTTTTTTACCAGCAGGGGCAGAGGGCATATCATCAACATTGGCTCTACCGCAGGTAAAGAGGTTTATGAAAGGGGTAATGTTTATTGTGCCACCAAGCATGCTGTAGAAGCATTGAGTCAGTCAATGCGCATAGATCTCGTTAGGCATGCCATCAAAGTAACTGCTATTCATCCGGGAGCAGCTGATACCGAATTTTCGCTGGTTCGCTTTAAAGGAGACAGAGCAAAAGCTGCAGCTGTTTACAATGGGTTTACACCATTATATGGAGAGGATGTTGCCAATACAGTTCATTATTGTGCCGGGCTCCCAGAGCATGTCTGCATTAATAGTCTTGTGATGACCTGTACTGCACAACCCAATAGTTTTTACCTGCACCGTTCTACTGAGCAAGCGAGATTCTGATCTGCATTCCACCTCTGGTGTTAACCGATGGAGCTGCATTCGAAATGTAGGGATTTAATCTGCGTTGGTCAAAATATAGCTGCACATTTACCCTGTTACTCAGCACCACATCGATCGTAGGACGTATAGTTATTACTTTTTGACCACCTGTTGCAAATGCATTGGATTGGTCAAGCCTTGAGTTGGAGTTGATGTCGTCGCGCACACTGAAGTCCAGTGCAAATGTAATGTCATTCTGAGCCGCCGCTGATCCTTCCTGTTTTTTTACAAAAGGCAGTCTGAATGGCAGTTTCATGTCCCTATTTCTCCATCGCATACCAAAAGTAACCTCTGTAGACCGCACTTCACTCAGTTGGAAATCAATAAGGCTCATAGAAAGCTGTCTTGATTTTCTGTATTCAAAACGTCCTGATAATTGTCCGGGTGTTGAAAAATCAATACCTATCAATGGCGAAAACTGTTCTGATATGAGCAGGTTGGGAATCAGGAAATAGGGTACAAAGTTGCCGGATACTGTATCCACAAAAGAGGGGAAGCCATAAAGTAATGTGTCTTGAAACAACAGGGCTGAATTGAAACTATTCATGCTCAATGTAGACGTATAGCCGTGGCTGATGGTGAAGTTTGAAAAATACTGTTGGAAGGATTCAATCCTGCTCAGCCCGTTATAAGTCAGTCTCCAGTTAGGTTTTGGCATATATCCACTGAACGGATTAGACTTTACATTGCCTGTTTCTCCATCCTTCAGCAGCGCTATTGAAGTAGGGTCTTTTTTGGTGTAGGCAGCAAGAAAGGCGGGTATCAGTACGTCCTGGGCATATCGTCCATATCCTTTGTAATAGCCATCAGATCCGGGTGTTTTGCTGTAAGGATTGTTTTCGCCGAGTCTTTTGGAAAGGAGGATTCTGTTGTTTTCAAATTCCTTGAAAGTTGCACTTGTGTTGTTGGGGTCGAACTTTGTAAACAAAGTCTGGAAGGAAATATAGCTGATGCTGAAACCTCCTCCTGAATAAGGGTTTAGTGCGTTGAACTGTCCGGTACCTACTGTGTCTTTGAACAGGGTGGTGTAATTCTTGGTAAGGCTTTTGTCTATATTGAGGTCAATGATCAGGTCACGAATGGGTTCAGCCTGAGCCGTGATATTGAGTTTCTGGTCATAGTTTTGGAGGAACAGGTTGTTTAGGATCGGATCTTTTGTGATCAATCCCTTTTTAGCAATATCCTGCAGCCACTGTTGGTTGGGCTGTCTGCCCATGATAAAATCAATACCTGGAGCCATGCTGCGCCAGTTTTGTCCAAGAAAACGGGTGCTGTCAACATATCCTGGTAGAAAAGTTGTGCCGCCTTCGTTATAGGTTACCCCGATCCTTTTCACAGCACTTACTGTTTGTAATGCAGTACGTTCGAATGTGGATAAAGGGGTCACCTGTTTAACTTTTGGTGTTTCCAGTTTTACTATTCTTGCTTCCCTTGGTGTTTTATAAGCATCCAATTTTTTATTTAATCGGGTAATCTCTAATTTGTTTTTAGTGGTGTCTGTTTTGGATTCAAGGATTTTATCAATTTTTTTAGTGGTTACTTTTTCTTTCTTGTCAATTTTCTTTTTTATGCGGGCTACTTTTCTCTTTTTGGATTCGCTGATGGAAGCGGGGGTATCCGGATCTCCATTCTGCATCGCCAGCGGGTCATCCATTGTTGGGACTGATTCCTCCAGTTTCCTGAAAATTTTGAATTTGCTGTACAATTGAGTCAGGTTGAATTCTGAGGTAGCACCTGTTTGTCCGCTGTTTTGAATTGTATTGCCGAGGTTAACCGCAAGCCTTGAAGCGCCAACCCAGTTGTAAGTGCTTCTATAAGCAATATTGAGGGTTGTCCAGTCGAGCACTGGTATCAGGTTTGTAGGCACATTGTACGCGATATCTGCACTCTGGTTGTATATGGTGTTTCTTCCACCCTTCAGGAAATTTCGCATCAGCGAGTCGCGCTTGCTTTTGCTGTCGATCCTGCCTATAGGCTCATCAATCCTGGAGTTGTTCAATGCTTTGAAATCGACGTTAAGTGATCTGGTGAGGTCCCAGCGCATGTTGTAATTCCTGTCAACCACAAAATACTTATCATAAGTTTCCGGAATTTTGTATTTCCCTCCACCTACATTTCTGGGTCTGATCGCACCAAACTGTCTTCTTGAATCCATTCTGATTCCAATAAGAGACGGGGATGGATTGAAGTTGATATTACGAATGAAATCAAGCC
>JBILSG010000228.1:0-4454 GCA_044372235.1 Chitinophagaceae bacterium | reverse complement strand
GTGAAGTTTATAAAAGCACTGATGCCGGTAAGACCTGGCAAAAAACTCATCAGCAACCTATCAGCATTTACAACACTTTTGGATACTATTTTGGTAAAATCTATGTGTCTCCAGCAAATCCAAGTAAAATTGTAATCCTGGGCATCAATGCCAATATCTCGGTAGATGGAGGAAAGACATTCAGTTCTATGGATAAAGGAAATACACATTCAGACTGGCATGCACTTTGGATTAATCCCAACCGTGATAACCATATGATTGCTGGAAATGATGGGGGCTGCAATATCACCTATGATGCCGGCAAAAACTGGTTTAAGGCCAATTCACCGGCTGTTGGACAATTCTATGCCATTAACGTGGACAATGAAAAGCCCTACAATGTTTACGGAGGATTACAAGACAATGGATCCTGGTATGGCCCTTCTAACAACAGAGAGTCTATTGACTGGACAGACGACGGACAATATGCATTTAAAAGACTGAATGGTGGTGATGGTATGCAGGTACAAATTGATCCAAGAGACCATAATATTGTCTATTCAGGATCTCAGTTTGGTGCCTATATGCGTATCAACAAGCAACAACCTACACCAAGGTTTTTAAGACCCCCAGGTGGAAATTTAAGTGAACAGAAGAACAGATTTAACTGGCAAACGCCAATTCTTTTGTCAAAACACAACCCTGATATTCTATATATGGGAGGAAATGCGCTTTACAGAAGTATGAATAAAGGTGATCAATTTGAAAAAATCAGCCAAGATCTGTCTAATGGTAAAAAATCGGGTGATGTGCCATTTGGTACGCTGACTTCAATAAGTGAATCACAGCTTAAATTTGGATTGATTTATACTGGATCTGACGATGGCGTTATTGCAGTAACTAAAGACGGAGGATACAGCTGGCAAAAATTGGGAATGCCCGATAAAAAAGGAATCGGAGGCCTCCCCCAGGGGTTATACGTAAGCAGGGTTCAGGCATCAAAGCATAAAGAAAGCAGGGTTTATGTTACCCTAAACGGGTACAGAGAAGATCATTTTGATGCATATGTATATTGCAGCGACGACTATGGTCATAGTTGGAGAAGAATTGGTACAGATCTTCCTCTGGAGTCAGTAAATGTAATCAAAGAAGACCCCAAATCTGCGGATATTTTATATGTTGGGACAGATGGTGGAATATATGCCAGTGTAAATGGAGGAATCAATTTCATGCAATTCACCAATGGACTTCCCAAAGGACTTCCAATTCATGATGTTGCCATTCAGGAAAGGGAAAACGAAATCATCCTTGGCACACATGGCAGGAGTATATTTATAGGTAAGCTGGACCTGGTTCAGAAAATGGCAGGCAAATAAAAAAACTAACCTTTGTGATTGAGGAAAAACTGGATGGCTAAATCATAGCCATCCAGTCCCAGTCCGCATATTGTTCCCCTGGCTTTAGCCGAAACATATGATAATTTTCTGAATTCTTCTCTTGCATGTACATTAGAGATATGTACCTCTATTACAGCTGTCTTGATGGCAGCAATAGCGTCACCAATGGCAACTGAGGTATGCGTGTACCCGCCAGGATTCAGAATGATTCCATCAGCACTAAAACCATGCTCTTGAATTGCATTAATAATCTCCCCCTCTACATTGCTTTGATAATATAGAATGGTAATATCAGGATATTTAGATCTCAGATTGGCAAGAAAAGATTCGAAATCTGAAGACCCGTAAATTCCAGGTTCACGCTTGCCCAATAAATTGAGATTGGGACCGTTAATGATGGTTAATTTGTTCATACCAGCTCAGGCAGGGATTCCCTAATCATGTTAATAAAATCGTCAAAAAGATAACGGCTGTCGTGTGGACCAGGAGTAGCTTCTGGATGGTATTGAACAGAAAAAGCAGGACGATCTACGATCCTGATTCCTTCAATTGAATCATCATTTAAATTGATATGTGTTATTTCAAGTATTTCAGATTTCCTGACTGCATCAGCATCTACAGCAAAACCATGATTCTGGGTTGTAATCTCACAGACGCCAGTAAGCATATTTTTTACAGGGTGATTTAATCCCCTATGGCCATGGTGCATCTTGAAGGTTTGGATGCCATTCGCCAGCGCAAGTAACTGATGGCCCAAACAAATGCCAAACACAGGCTTTCTGGTATCAAGAATTTTCTTTACCGTATCTATGGCATAATCCATTGATGATGGATCACCCGGTCCATTTGATATAAAAAATCCATGTGGCTCGAATTGAAGTAATTCCTCAAAACTCGTTTTCGCCGGATGAACACGTACATATGCACCGCGGTCAGACATACATTTGATGATATTACGCTTAACCCCGAAATCGAGTACAGCTATTCGTATTTCAGCATTGGGGTCACCCATATGGTAAACTTCAGTTGTTGTTACCATTGAAGCTAACTCTAGTCCATCCATAGATGGAATTTTCTTCACTTCTTCTTTTAAAACTTCAACATCTGTGGAATCTGAAGAAATGATGCAATTCATTGCACCTTTTTCCCGGATATGCGTAACAAGTGCCCGGGTATCTACATCTTCAATAGCTACAACTTTTTGATCAATGAGGTATTGCTGTAATGAATCAGTGGCCATCAATCTGCTGTATTTTTCCTCCAGGTTGCGACCAATAAGCCCCTTTATCTTAACAGTTTCGCTTTCTACATCATCAGGTTTTACACCATAATTTCCAGTATGAACATTATTCATGATGAGAACCTGTCCATAGTAACTCGGATCTGTAAATACTTCCTGATATCCTGTCATTCCTGTATTGAAACACAATTCACCTGATGTGGTTCCAATCATACCAAAGGATTGACCATAAAAAACCATACCATCTTCTAAAACCAAAACTGCTGGGATTGACTTTTGTTCTTGTGTAGGCATTTAAAATTCAATTTGGATGCAAAATAAAAAAGGCAGGACTAAAAGACCTGCCTTATAAAGGATTAATTTATCAACATTTTAATTATTCAGATGCAGTTGATTCTTCAGCAGCAGGTGTTTCAGCTACAGGAGCGTCTGAAGCCTTTTTCCTTGCACCACTCCTTCTTGTTTTCTTAGCAGGAGCCGAAGTTTCACCAATACCCTTACCGTAAATCTCGTTAAAATCAACGAATTCGATCATTGCACGTTCTGCATTGTCACCAACGCGAATACCAAGCTTGATAATTCTCGTATATCCTCCGGGTCTTGTTGCTACTTTTGGACCAACTACAGTGAAAAGTTCTTTAACAGCACTTTTATCCTGCAGGTAAGAGAAAACTATACGGTGGTTATGCATGATTTGCTCCTTGCTGTCAGCTTTTTTGGTTTTTGTTACCAGTGGCTCAATGTAAGTACGAAGAGCCTTCGCTTTGGCAAGTGTGGTTACAATTCGTTTGTGCGTGATAAGCTGACTTGCCATATTGGACAAGAGGGCTTCTCTGTGTGCCTTTTTCCGGCCTAGATTGTTGATTTTGTCTCCGTGACGCATGACATTTGTTTTTAAAGCTGTACCGTGTCAGGAATTACAGCCTGTTAAAATAATAATTAAAACTCATCTACATCGATACCCAACTTGGCAAGGTCCATTCCAAAATGGAGACCTCTTTCTTGAAGTACCTGTTCGATTTCTGAAAGTGATTTTTGTCCAAAGTTCCTGAACTTCATCAAATCTTCTTGCTCATATTGTACAAGCTGACTTAAACTGTTGATTTTAGCAGCTTTCAAGCAATTGAAAGCCCTTACAGAAAGGTCGAGATCTTCTAAAGGTGTTTTAAGAACTTTCCTGAGTTGCAATGTTTGTTCATCAACAAGATCTTCTTTCTTTTCTTCCTTGTTATCAAAGGTGATATTCTCATCAGTGATAATCATCAGGTGTTGAATAAGGATTCTTGAGGCTTGCTTCACAGCTTCTTCAGGATGAATGGTTCCATCCGTATTCACATCAAGCAACAATTTTTCAAAATCTGTACGCTGTTCCACACGCGTATTCTCAATAGCGTATTTAACATTCTTGATGGGCGTGTGAATAGAGTCGATAGGAATATATCCAAAAGGCATTTCCTTCAGGCGGTTGTCCTCAGAGGGAACATAACCACGACCTTTTGAAATATGCAGTTCAATATTCAGTTTAGCTGAAGGATCCATGGTGCAGATAAGCAATTCAGGATTCATTACCTGAAATGTACCTGTGACTTCATCAATCATACCGGCAGTGAATTCAGACTTTCCTTTGATTGAAAGTGTCAGTTTCTCAGTCTGTACATCATGATCCAGAATCTTTTTGAACCTGATTTGCTTCAGATTAAGAATGATCTCAGTTACATCTTCAACCACACCTTTGAGTGTTGCAAATTCGTGGTCTGCTCCTTCAATGACTATACCAGTGATGGCATACCCTTCGAGAGAATTGAGAAGTACCCTGCGTAACGCATTACCAATGGTAA
>JBILSG010000025.1:0-14313 GCA_044372235.1 Chitinophagaceae bacterium | reverse complement strand
TGAGGAAGCGAAAGAAGTATGGCTTTGTCAGTGTAAACAGTCTAAGAATCCACCTTACTGCGACGGCAGCCACAATCAGTTGTGAGATAAGCTTTAGCGCTATTGCCAGGCAGCATTGTTTACTGAACATCCAACGAAATTGAAGACTGATTTCCTTGTCATAGGTTCCGGTATAGCCGGACTGACATACGCCATCAAGATGGCAGAAAGATTTCCCGATCAGGAGGTATTGGTTGTTACCAAGACCATTGCTGATGAAACCAATACCAAGTATGCCCAGGGAGGGATTGCGGCAGTGTGGGATGAGCTTGAAGATAACTTCAACAAGCATATTGATGATACCCTTGTTGCAGGAGATGGTCTGTGCGACCCGCATGTTGTTGATATCGTGGTCAGGGAAGGTCCGGACCGCGTTCGGGAGATAATTGAATGGGGTGCCCGTTTCGATAGGGATGCTGACGGTGATTATGCATTGGGGATGGAAGGCGGACACAGTGCCTCCAGGATCCTGCATTACAAAGACCTTACCGGAAGCGAGATGGAGCGGGCCCTGATCAGTATGATCCGGACCAAGTCCAACATCCGTGTTATCAGTCATTGTTTTGTGGTAGACCTCATCACACAACACCATGCGGGATACCTCGTGACCAAGTCTACACCAGACATCACCTGTTATGGTGTTTATGTATTGAACCTGCATACAGGCAAGATGGAGCAAATCCGAGCCAGGGCCGTGATGCTGGCAACGGGAGGGAACGGCCAGGTGTACAGAACAACAACGAATCCGCCCATCGCCACCGGCGATGGGGTGGCCATGGTTTACCGCGCCAAGGGCAGGATTGAAAATATGGAGTTCATCCAGTTTCACCCCACTGCTTTGTATCAACCCGGACACAAAGGACATGCTTTTCTCATAACTGAAGCTGTGCGCGGAGACGGAGGCATTCTCAGAAATAACCTTGGCGAGGCTTTTATGGAGAAATATGATCCTAGGAAAGACCTCGCACCCAGGGATATTGTTGCCAGGGCGATAGATAATGAAATGAAACGCAATGGTACAGAGTGTGTGTGGCTGGATTGTACCCATATGGACAGGGAGAAGTTCCTGCATCATTTTCCTTCTATCCATGAAAAATGTTTGTCGCTTGGCATCGACCCACTCCGGGATTTGATTCCTGTTGCACCAGCAGCACATTACAGTTGCGGGGGGATTAAAACTGATGAATCCGGACAAAGTTCCATACACAGGTTGTTTGCAGCAGGAGAATGCGCGTCTACGGGCCTACATGGCGCAAATAGATTGGCAAGCAATTCGTTGCTGGAGGCCATGGTTTTTGCACACCGGTGTTTTCTGGCGGCAAGTGAAAAATTCGCAAGCGAAGCATCTCCAAACAGCAAGCTGGTTTTCCCTGATTGGGATGCTGCCGGAACCACTGCGCCGAAAGAGATGATTCTAATCACACAAAGTTTGAAAGAGCTTCAGGCATTGATGACAGATTATGTGGGTATTGTTCGCAGCGACACCAGGCTCGAGCGCGCAAGCAGAAGGCTGGACCTGTTGCATGAAGAGACGGAGCGGCTTTATGAGCAAACCATCGTATCACCTCAGTTGTGTGAGTTGCGCAATATGATTACCGTTTCTTTCCTTGTTGTGAAAAGTGCACAGTTCAGGAAAGAGAGCAGGGGATTGCACTACAATACTGATCATCCCGCGAAATCAGGGCTCGTTCAAAATATTGTATTATGAGAAAGCTCACTGATGGACTTCTTTATGCAGTGCTTTACCTCTTTTCTCTTTTGCCGCTGAGGGTCATGTACCTGATAAGCGATTTACTGGTTTGGATTGTATATCATGTTATCGGTTACAGAAGGAAAGTGGTAGAAAACAACCTGGCAACTGCTTTTCCAGAGAAGTCAGTTAAAGAGCGCAATCATATTGCCAGAAGATTTTACAGGAATTTCACCGATACCATTCTCGAATCCATCAAACTGATCAGTTCCGGACAAGAGTTGATTGACAGGATGTTTGTAGTTGATCCGAACGCCTTCAGCGTTTTTGAAGGCACTGAAAAAAATATCCAGATCCATGCCATGCACAACTTCAACTGGGAGGTCATCAACCTTGGTGTTTCCAAGCAGATGAAGCTGCCCTTTCTGGGTGTTTATCAGCCCATCATCAATCCATTTTTCGAAGCATTATTCAAGAAGATAAGAACCAGAAATGGAACAGTGTTGATACCAGCTAATGACTTTAAAAATAATTTTATATCCCATCAGGGTCAGCAATATGTGATAGCGCTGGTGGCTGATCAGAATCCCGGTAATCCTGCCAGGGCCTGGTGGGTGAATTTCTTCGGTAAACCAGCTCCCTTTGTTACTGGTCCGGAGAAAGCCGCCCGATCGCGTGATACAGTGGTAGTTTTTGCCCATTTTTTCAGGCTCAAACGCGGAGTATACACTTTTACTACCGAAAAAATCACTGATCATCCTTCAACAATGAAGGAAGGTGAGCTCACTATAAGATACCTCGATTACATTGAGCAGAAAATACGTCAACAACCTGATAACTATCTCTGGAGCCACAGGAGGTGGAAACATCCTTTCAAACCCGAGTATCAGGAACTAGTCTTAGAGCGGCCATTGAAGTAGAAAAGTGCTTATTTCAGGAGGTCGTTGACCATCTGATTAATAATTTGCAGTCTTTCAATGTTTAGTTTATAGTGCATGAATTTGCCATCTCTTTCAGGAAGAACGATGCCCGCCCGGCGTAAAATGGCCAGGTGTTGACTGGCAACAGATTGTTCCAGCCTCATCTCAACGAAAATTTCTGTGACAGAAACAGTTCCTTTGGTGTCGATAAATCTGATCATTTCCTGCCTCAGTTTGTGGTTGATGGCCCTGAAAACGAGGGAAGCTTTTTTGATGGGCAGGTACTGAAGTGATGGTGCTTTTGCTTGCAATTGGTTCGTTTTGGGGGTGGTTTTATTAAAATCACGTGATCCCTCACTTTTGTGTTTAGGCATAGGTGGTTGGCTTTGGTGTTATTCGGTTACGAATATAAGGGTAAATGCAATTTTTTTAAAAAATCACGGCAATAAATGCATTTTAGCGCTATGAAAGTTAGGAATTAATCTTTTTTGCAGTGGGTTGGGTGCTGTGAAAACCTTTGAGGTAGAAAGGTTCAGCGGTAATCAGGTTGGCAAAGTTTCCTGTTTCAAATGCTTCGAAGGAGAGTGCATTAAAATGGCGGGCGTCCTGAGAGGATTCGGGGAACAGTGCATTGGCGTGCGGGCATTGCTCGGCCCATTTGGTGGCTCCATCTCCCATGAAAGCAATCTTGTTTGATTCCAGCAAAGCTGAAAAACTGCTTTCCTCCAGAATCAGGGGTGCCGGCTTAGTGATATACTCCAGGTTTTTATCATAAACAGCGGTGAAAACTTCCATTCTGCGGGCATCTATCATTGGACAAACAAGGTCTACTTCAGCATGTCTGTTGCCGTAAGCTATCCAATCCAGGGTGTTGATACAGATCAGCGGGATATTCAATGCAAAACAAATTCCCTTGGCTGCTGCCAGCGATACCCTTAATCCGGTATACGAACCTGGTCCGTTCATCACTGCTACAGCGCTTAATTCAGATAATGCCATGTTCATTTTACCGCAAAGGGCTTCAATTGCGGGATGAAGGAATGCCGCATGTTCGAACTGTGAACTGTTGGTCAGCAGTTCCATGAGCTCTCCATTTACGCCAATGCCTGCTGTTGCTTCCCGGAGTGCGGTATTGATTTGCAGGATCGCTGTTTTGGGAGTTGTGGACATGCTTGTGAATTAGTTTTGCAAAAATAGGTTGTCAGAAACCAATTATCTTCGCTTTATTAAATACTTCATCATGTCTAAACAGATTATTAATACAACAAATGCACCTGCTCCGATCGGACCATATAACCAGTCTGTTAAAGCCGGAGGGTTACTTTTTATATCCGGACAGATAGCTATGGATCCTGCAACCGGAAATATTACAGCCGGGGATGTTGAGGCGGAGACACACCAGGTGATGAAAAATCTGCATGCCATTTTGCAGGCTGCCGGTTTGGGTTTTTCGGCAGTTGTGAAGACGACTATTTTTCTGACGGATATGTCTCTCTTTGCAACAGTCAATGAAATTTATGCAGGTTATTTTGAAGGAGATTATCCGGCTCGTGAAACTATTGCCGTAAAAGGGTTGCCAAGAGGTGTAAATGTTGAAATCAGTATGATTGCATCGGCCTAATTCGCAACTATTTAAAATCTCCTATGTCTTCGAAATATTGGGTTTTTATAGTGGTGCTTGCGCTTTCCTGCAAGCAGGATTATACTGGTTATACTACCCAATTTGGTGATCCGTTGTTGTATAACAAAACGGTAAAAACACTCAATAATATAGTGCTGGAAAATAATTTTCCGCCCATGATTGCAGCACGCAACTATGCATATGCCAACATAGCTGCTTATGAATGTTTGTCGGCCGGCGATTCAGCTTTGCCCAGTCTGGCAGGCAGGATCAGGGATTTGGCTAAACTTGCTGTTCCAACTGAAGGAAAGGTGATAGATTTTCAGCTGGCAGCCCTGCTGGCTTTTGTAAAAGTGGGTAATGCAGTGACTTTTCCGGAAGGAAGCCTGATGGATTATCATGCTGGTTTACTCAGGATGGCAGACAGTCTTGAGGTGCCTTCGTCTGTGATAAAATCAAGTCTTGTTTTTTCTGATTCAGTTGCTGCGTCCATCTTAAGATGGAGTAAAGGGGATCGTTATGCAGCCACCAGGGGAGCGTCTCGGTATTCCATCAACGATTCAGTTGGCAGGTGGGTACCTACTCCACCAACTTATGATTCAGGTTTAGAGCCACACTGGCGGGAGATACGCCCTTTTGTACTTGATTCTGCAGCACAGTTCAGGCCAGGCAGGCCTCCGGTATTCGATATGCGTCCGGGTACAGTGTATTACAAATCACTGATGGAAGTAAAAAATACGGTTGACCAGCTTAATGATGAGCAAAGGCATATTGCTGATTTCTGGGATGATAATCCCTTTAAAATGCATGTAAGCGGGCATGTGATGTTTGCAACGAAGAAGTTTTCTCCGGCAGGGCACTGGATGAATATTGTGGGTATAGCTGCGCACAAGGCCAATGCCGATTTTACAACTACTGTGGCTGCCTATGCCCATACTGCTATTGCTCTTTTTGATGGTTTTATCAGTTGCTGGGATGAGAAATACAGGAGTAATTATGTGCGGCCGGAGACGGTAATCAATGAAAAGATTGCCGGTGAATGGCATCCTTATATCCAAACGCCCCCATTTCCATCGTATACAAGCGGACACTCCACCATTTCTGCGGCAGCTGCGGAAGTGATGACCAGTTTTTTTGGCGACCAGTTGTCATTTACAGACACCTCATTGCTTGAGTTCGGGATTGCCAACAGGGAGATTAAATCGTTTCGACAGGCAGCCCAGGAGGCCAGTATTTCCAGGTTATATGGCGGCATTCATTACCGTTTTGACCTTGATTCAGGTAATGCAGCAGGCAGCAGGCTGGGGAGGTATATTGTAGATAAACTGATTTCAAAAAAGGAGTAAACTCCTCTCTGACCAGTTTAAATTGAACTATATTACCTGTTTATTGTTTTACAGAATAGATAAGTTATGTATTCAACAATTTTTTCCAAGCAACAGGAATTTTTCAATTCAGGAGTAACCAGACCAGAGTCATTCCGTATAGTACAGCTTAAAAAGCTCAGGGCTGCAGTTGTATCCCATGATGCGGATGTTGTAAAGGCATTGCATCAGGATCTGCGCAAGTCTGAGTATGAGTCTTTTGGTTCTGAGATAGGGCAGGTCCTCAAGGAGATTGATTTTACCATCAGGCACCTCCATAGCTGGTCCAAACCCAGGAAAGTACCTACCCCCCTGATGTTTTTCCCTTCAACAAGCAGGGTGCACCGGGATCCGTTGGGCAATGTGCTGATTATTGCCCCCTGGAACTACCCGTTTATGCTTGCGGTGAGTCCGCTCATCAGTGCCATTGCAGGCGGTAATACGGCTATCATCAAGCCTTCCGAAGAGGCACCCGCAACGGCTAAAGTGATTGAAAGCATCCTCCAATCTGCTTTTTCAGAAGAATACGTTGCTGTTATACAAGGAGTTGGCGGGCTGGTTATACCCGAGTTGATGCAGGCTTTTCGATTTGACCATGTGTTTTTTACAGGCAGTACAGCCGTAGGACAAAAAATCATGGAGCTGGCAGCGGCTAAACTGGTGCCAGTTACCCTTGAGCTTGGCGGAAAGAGTCCCTGTATTGTAGATGCTTCTGCAAACATTGGTTTTGCAGCCAAAAAGATCATCTGGAGTAAGCTCATGAATGCCGGACAAACCTGCGTAGCTCCTGATTACCTGATGGTTCATCAGTTGGTTAAGGATGCATTGATAAAGGAGATTAAGGAACAGCTCAGCAAGATGCTGGGTGAAGATCCTCAACGCAGTGAGGATTTTGGCAGGATTATCAATAAGAAGCGTTACAGCAGGTTAGTCAGCTACCTTGAGCAGGGAACTGTGGTTGCAGGCGGACAGGCTGATGAGCAGGATTTATACATTGCACCAACTATATTGGCTGATGTGCAGGAAGATGCAACTGTTATGCAGGAAGAAATATTTGGTCCCATTCTCCCTGTGATAACCTATCAGACAAAGGAGGAAGTGGTTGCCAGGATAGCTAAGAATCCTTTTCCCCTATCACTTTATATTTATGCTGAAGACAAGGCTGTTCAGGATTTTTACATCAACAACCTGAGATTTGGCGGTGCCTGCATCAACAACGGGTTGATTCACCTCGGTAATCCACACCTTCCCTTTGGGGGCGTAGGACCGAGTGGAACAGGGCAGTATCATGGTAGGTTTGGTTTTGAAACTTTTACCAGACCCAAGGCCGTGATGCATTCCCCCAGCTGGTTTGATGTGCCCGTGTGGTATGCTCCTTTTAAAGGCAAGGCCGCCTTGTTGAGAAAGATTTTTAAAATAGGATGATTATGAGAAGCATAATGAAGATAAAATGGGTGCTGGTTGTGCTGGCTGTAACTACGATAGCATGGGCATGTGCATCCTCCAAAACACAAGGTATGAGTACAAGACAACAGATTTTGAAAAGTGTATATCCTGTTCTTACCGGAGTTACCCGTTTTTTTGGAGTCAACAGCAGGTCAATTCCTGCTCAGCAGGCAGTAGCGCCTACTGTTCCTGTTTATGATATTCCTTTTGAGCTGATCGACGGAACACCAGCCAGTTTGGCTGCCTACAAAGGCAAAAAAATTGTGGTGGTAAATACAGCAAGTGACTGCGGATATACCGGACAATATGAAGAACTGCAAAAACTTTATGCAGACAGGAAAGGAGAGGTTATTGTTGTAGGGTTCCCTGCCAATGACTTCAAACAGCAGGAAAAAGGCACTAACGAAGAGATAGCAGGTTTCTGTAAGAAAAATTATGGGGTTGAATTCCCGCTGGCCACAAAAGCTGTTGTGGTAAAGGGTAAGGAGCAGCATCCCCTATTCAAGTGGTTATCAGATCCGGACCAAAACGGATGGAATAAGGAAGCACCCGCGTGGAATTTTTCCAAATATATCATTGATGAGACAGGTAAGCTCATTGGCTATTTCGATCCCGGAGTGAGTCCACTTGGGGAGGAGTTTCAAAAGAACCTCAACACCAAACCTGATCAACAGTAATTATGGCTGAACAAATGCTTGTGCTGGTTGATGAACAAGACAATCCAACCGGATACATGGAGAAAATGGAGGTACACCGTAAAGCCTTGTTGCACAGGGCATTCAGTGTTTTTCTCTTCAATTCAAACGGGGAGATGCTTCTGCAGCGCAGGGCGATGAATAAATACCACAGTGGTGGCTTATGGACAAATACCTGCTGCAGTCATCCTTATCCCGGTGAAACCCCGGCTGAGGCTGGCAGGCGCAGGATGAAAGAGGAACTTGGTTTTGAAACAGCTGTGAAGCCTATATTCAGCTTTATTTACAAAGCAGCGCTTGACAATGAGCTCACAGAATACGAATTTGATCATGTGCTCATTGGAGAATATGACGGTTCGGTGCATCCCAATGAAGATGAAGTGGGGGATTATTGTTACAAATCCATGGATGATTTGAGGAGCAGCCTCAGCTGCCATCCCCAGCTCTATACAGCCTGGTTTCAGATTGCTTTTCCCATGTTGGATGAGTATCTTGAAAAGAACAAACTGATGGCATATGCCACAACGTAAAGCCATAATCATAGGTGCAGGTATTGCCGGTTTGGCAACAGCTGTGCGACTCGCCGTGCAGGGCTTTGATGTGGAAGTACACGAAAAAAATGATCGGGCAGGAGGTAAGATGTACCTCATTGAGCGGGATGGATATGTTTTTGATGCCGGTCCCTCCTTATTCACCCAGCCCGAAAATATAGAGGAGTTATTCGCATATGCAGGTGAGGATATCCGGGATTATTTCAGTTATCGTTCGCTTCCGCTTGCATGCCGTTATTTTTTTGAAGATGGTAAAGTGGTTAATGCATATACTGATCAGCAAGCTTTTGCGGATGAGATGGAGCAGGTTCTTGGAGAGCCCGGTGGAAACATATTGCGTTACCTCCGGGATTCAGCAAAAGTTTATGAAAAGGTAGGCAGTATTTTCCTCAACTATTCACTCCATAAGCTATCTACCTGGCTGCATCCGCGGGTTATCGGGGCCTTCCGGACTGTCAGGCTTCCCTACCTTACAAAAACCCTCAATCAGTTTAATAAATCCAGGTTTAAAACCCCCGAGGCAGTACAGATTTTCAACCGTTTTGCCACATACAATGGCAGCAATCCTTTTCAGGCACCCGGTATGCTCAGTCTAATCCCTCACCTTGAGCAGAATCAGGGCACTTACTACCCTGAGGGAGGTATGATCAGCATACCTGATACACTGCGGCGGCTAGCTGAGAAAAAAGGTGTGAAGTTTGTTTTCAACAGCAGGGTAAACAATATAGTAACAGAGTCAGGGCGTGTAAGTGGTATTGTAGCTGATGGCGTTTTTATCCCGGCAGCTACGGTAGTAAGTAATGTGGATGCTTATTTCACCTATAAGAACCTCCTCGAACGGGAGGATGGCGTCAGGAAGGTTCTGCGCAATGAGCGGAGCAGCAGTGCGTTGATTTTTTACTGGGGGATAAAGAGGGAGTTCGGTAACCTGCATTTGCACAATATTTTTTTCAGTAAGCAATACAGGGAGGAGTTTGAGCACATCTTCAGGCACAAGCGCTTTTTTGATGATCCAACCATCTACATCAACATCACGTCGAAAATGGAGGCAGGCATGGCGCCTGAGGGGACTGAGAACTGGTTTGTGATGATAAACGCCCCGGCTTTAGCCGGGGCAGACTGGAACCAAGAGGTAGCAGCAGTGCGCAGGAGCGTTTTAGAGAAGCTCAACCGCATCCTCGGAGTTGATCTTAGGGATCATATAGCAGTAGAAGAGGTATTGACCCCGGAAGGTATACAACAGCGAACGGACTCTTACCTGGGCTCTTTGTATGGAACCAGTTCCAATTCCAGGTGGGCCGCTTTTCTCAGACACGCTAATTTCAGTTCAGATATCAGGGGATTATATTTTACAGGAGGCAGTGTTCATCCTGGCGGAGGAATTCCATTGTGTTTGAAAAGTGCTGCAATAGTTGGAGAGCTGGCTGCTACTGAGCTGTGATTAATCTGAACATTTGAAGCCTCTGATTGTTTAAAGTCTGTGTCACTCAGGTTAAATATACGCATACCCTCACCATATTTACACATGCTTCCCCTTTATGTGTCAGTGTTCCTGGCTGTATTGGTGCATGTTGCAGGTGCTATAGGTATGTCATTTTTCAACAAGGAGCTGTTTGTGGCTTTCACACCAGTTAATCTTCTGCTGATGTTATTGCTACTGCTGTGGAATGAAGCAGGTATCAGTAAAAACTTTATCATTGCCTTTGTTGCGGCCAGTTTAACAGGACTGATATCAGAGCTGATAGGGGTGCATACAGGACTGCTTTTTGGCAATTATGTTTATGGTACCGTTCTTGGTGGTAAAATCTGGGGCGTTCCAATACTGATGAGCCTGAACTGGTTTTGTATTGTTTATTGTTCCCACGTTGTTACGTTGAGGTTTTTTAAGCGGATTGTCAATAACCCATTTTATACAGCCATAGTTGCGGGTTTGCTTGCAACCCTGTTTGATTGGGTAATGGAGCCTGTAGCAGTAAAGCTTGGTTTCTGGCAATGGGAGGATGGCATTATACCCGTGTATAATTTCTTTTGCTGGTGGGCTATTGCAACTTTTGTGAGTTATTTATTTTTTTTGTTGAGGATAAAGCAGGATAATGTTTTTGCCTCCATATTATTTTTCGTACAATTTATTTTTTTCCTATTACTTCGCATTCTCCTCTGAGGCCTAAGTAAAATACTTAAGGGTAATTTTTTGGTTAACTTGTGGCAGATAATTTTCTTGTGTGAAAACAGTGCCCTAATTTAACCTGTGTTTATGCATAACCAGAATACTGATAATAATTTTCAGGCTTCCATGTTTAAAGCATGGTCTGCTTTTTCAGATGAATTTGTTGCTGTGTGGGAGACAGATGGTTCATCTCTGAAATATTTCAATGATGCCTACAGACATTTTTTTGGTTATGAAGACAGGGAATCTTTTCAGCATGATTTCACAATCTTTGGTCTGCGTAAAAACAACCTTGACCAGGAGATTGCAGATCTTGTATTGAATACTCTGAATAAAAATGGTCACTGGACTGAAGAAGTCCTTTTTATACGCAGAAATAATCAAGTCTTTCTCGGAAGACTCGATATGGCTCACTTTGAATGCGATGGTCATCAATGTATTTTGCAACGCATCATCAACATAGATACCCAGCGGATATTTTCTGAAAACCTTTTTAAGGAGATTAAGAAGTTCGAAGCATTATTTCAACATGCAACCATCCCCATTTTACTTGTTAACAGGAATGGTAGAATCATTCTGGCCAATGATCAGGCTACATCTATGTTTGGCTATACGATGCCTGTTATAACCAGTTTGAAAGTAGAAGACCTTATTCCGGAGCAGTTCAGGCACAGACATGTTGAACACCGGAACAGGTATGAATCAAAACCTGAAAATCGTCCGATGGGCCGAGGCATGCAGCTGAGTGCAAAGTTAAGTAGTGGGGAAGAGTTGCCCGTTGAGATCAGTCTCGGTCATTATTCAATTGAAGATGAGCCCTATGTCATTGCATTCATCATTGATATTTCCAAGCGGATTGAAATTGAAAATAACCTGAGGCGACAAAAAGAAGAAGTTGAAAAAGCCAAGCAGGAAATCGAAAAGCTGAATGAGGAGCTGGAGCATAAGGTGGTGATGCGCACACAGGAATTATCTGATGCATTGAGTAAGGAAAGAGAACTCAGTGATCTGAAATCACGTTTCGTTTCTATGGCTTCACATGAGTTCAGAACACCACTTAGCACCATCCTCTCATCCATTTCACTGATTGCAAAATATACCGGTTCTGATGAACAGGATAAGCGGGATAAACATATTCACCGCATAAAGTCAGCAGTTTCAAATCTGACAGATATCCTCAATGAATTTCTTTCACTTGGAAAGATTGAAGAAGGGAAAATACAGTTGCATTTTTCTGAATGTAACCTTAAGGAACAGCTGCAACTCATCATCAGTGAAATACATCCCATATTGAAAAATGGACAAAAAATCGATTATGTCCACAATGGTGATGTTAAAGCCAATGTAGATTTGTCGTTACTCCGGAATATCATGATCAACCTGGTTTCCAATGCCATCAAATTTTCACCGGAACATGCTCCGATCAAGGTTAGCAGTAATCATAACGGGCATTCTGTTGACATCGAAGTTAAGGATCAGGGACTGGGTATACCTGATGAAGATAAAAAGCATTTGTTCGAACGTTTCTTCAGAGGGAAAAACGTAGACAATATACAGGGAACTGGATTGGGCCTTCACATTGTTTCGCGATATGTGGAATTGATGGGCGGACAAATTGCGGTAGACAGTGAACTGGAAAAGGGAACAACTTTTAAATTGAAATTCAATATATGAACACCATTTTACTGATTGAAGACAACAATGAGATCCGTGAAAATACGGCAGAGATACTTGAGCTTGCCAACTACAACGTGATTACTGCTGAGAACGGGAAAGTCGGCATTGAAAAGGCGCAGCATGCGAAGCCGGATATCATCATTTGTGATATCATGATGCCCGTTCTTGACGGGTATGGTGTATTGCATATGCTCAATAAAAACGAAGAGCTTAAAGATACGCCCTTCATTTTCCTTACTGCCAAAACAGAAAGGCAGGATTTCAGGAAAGGTATGGAGATGGGTGCCGATGATTATATCACCAAACCATTTACAGAAATAGAGCTACTTAACGCAATAGAACAGCGTTTGAGGAAGTTGAGTGTGCTCAGGAAGAAATATGCATCCAGTCAGGATGGTGTCCGTGAACTGCTTCAGGATATCGGCAGACAGGATGCCTGGGAAAACCTGTCTACCGGTAGAAATACCAACTATTATAAAAAGCGTCATGTGATTTACAGTGAGGGTAACCACCCCAATAGGCTTTTTTACGTGCAGAAAGGCAAAGTCAAGTTGTACAAAACCAATGACGATGGTAAAGACCTTACCATTGGTTTATATGGTGAAGGCGATTATTTTGGCTATATGGCGCTGCTGGAAAATTCTGTATACAGGGAAAATGCTGAAGCCCTTGAAGATGCTGAAATAGCCATGATACCCAGAGAGGAATTTGATGCGCTTATCAAAGAGAATCATGTTGTGATGAAAAAATTTTTACAGATTCTTTCTGGCAACATCATTGAGAAGGAAGAGCAGTTACTCGGACTGGCATATAATTCTTTGCGGAAGCGCGTAGCAGATGCACTCATTATGCTGAGGGATAAATTCAGTAATGGAGAGGCGTCTTTCTCAATTCATATATCCCGTGAAGACCTCGCCAATATAGCAGGTACAGCAACAGAATCACTCATAAGAACGCTGAGTGATTTTAAAGCTGAGAAAATGATTGATATCCGGGATGGTAGCATTATACTGCTCAATGAAAAGAAGCTGGCTAATCTGTTCAATTGAGCTGAAGAACAGAGAAATTTAGCCCAATGAAGAAAGGTAAGTGTTGAAGTCTTTGCGTATGACGGCCTGTTCTTTCTCTAAGGATTCGATCTGGTGGCAGAGGTTGGCATGACTTTTTTTCAAATCTTTTAACAAGGCAGGACAGATAGTATTTTGCTGCCATTTTGCTGCCTGTTTATTCAGGTCATGCAGCATGTGGTCATACACATCATCTTTAACAATGAATTGATTCTGGAAATGTTCAGCCATCGCAACATATTCCTTGTTATAGATACCTTCAATGACAACAGATAACCTGTTTTTCATGTGTGTATTTTCCTGATTCAGGAATTCGATGAGTCTGATCCATGCAGAAATCTCATAGAGATACTGGCTGGAGTTGTTATGGAGTGTAGGTTTTGTAATCATGAGCCTTATTTTAAGAAATCCCCCCGCATGCACCTGCATTGCGGGGGGACCAATGTGATGGGATCAATGCACACTGATTTTTTGATGGGCCATTTTTTTTGCTTCCTCCTTTTTGGGAAGTGTCAATTTAAGTTCACCATTCATGTAGTTGGCATCAATCTTGTCTTTGAAAATGTCTTCAGGAAGGCTGAATGACCTGGCGAAAGATCTGTAGCTGTACTCCCTTCTTGAATAGGTTTCATCTCTTTCTTCTTTCTTTTCATCTTTTTTCGCACTGATGGTAAGCAGTGAGCCATTGACATCTATTTTGAAGTCATTTTTTTCCAGGCCTGGAGCAGCCATGATGATTTCGTAAGTGTCATCGGTTTCTTTCACATTTACTGCAGGCAGATGTGTGGAGAAAGGCCATTTCTCATCCAGCCACTCATTCCATGGTCTGATGATATCTTCCAGCACAGAAGGTCTAAGCAGTGATGACCTCAGCAATGATTTACCGTTTCCTGGCATAACTAATGTTTTTAAGTTTATGATTTAATTTTCATTACAAAACTATTTCCACTGTAACACCTGATTTGTAATGGTCATCACAACATAAAATGACTTCTATCATTCTGTTGCGCAGTGAACAATACCGGTTTTGTCTGGCGCAAGTGCAGGACTAAATACGGATCCCAGATTCAATCCTC